>JAIYBO010000260.1 GCA_027488495.1 Bacteroidota bacterium
GATTTAATTCTAAAAAATATTCGTTGGTGATTCAGAAAGGGTATTTAGATAGTAGTAAAAAAACATATATCAACTTAGGTAAAACCAATATTCAGAATTTATCAGATAGCGACGTTATTGTTTCAATCCAAAATGATAGAATGCATTACATTACAACGATGTACAAACAAACAAACAAAGACATCATACTTCCCGAAGGTCAATATCAGATTACATCCTGGATCAATATCGAATCAAACGAGGAACCCTATCAAAAACTGAATATTGATTCATACAATCCCAAGACTGGAAAACTATTTAGTGAATCTGAAGTGTTTCGGATACATCAAAAACCACTCGTTGTTAAAAAGAATATCGAGAATACGTTAATATTACCAAAAATTGGAACGTATAATACTGGAGTAACAACAAAGTAAAATTGGTTTCACGTGAAACAAGAATCTGAATACAGCCAAAGAATTCATTTATGTGCAAACCTTTGATGTTGTAAGCCTCATTACACCAAATGAAAGTGAGTAAATAAAGAAATAAATTACATTAACCACAGTGATTTCCTAAATGTGTAAATCGGTATTTAAAATATTGATAAACAATAACTTATATTCTTATAAAATGTTCACGACTGTATCATTATCAAAGAAACAAATCTAAAAAAAGGAAGTTATCTTCATATCCACACAGCTATACTATATACTACGTAATACTTTCTTTTTTAATAGTTAAAACTATTATTACTATTGAGCTTGTGGGTAGTGGAAACTCGAATGTAAGAAAATAGAAAGGATGGGTTAGATTTGTAAGTATGATTGCCAAGGTAGCCAATATCAAAAGTGAAGTAGAAGCTTATCAGTTTGATGAAAATCAAAAAGCGGAAACATTTCGTTTGTTGTACTTATCGAAAAAGGGAATCATCACTGAGTTGTTTGAGGAATTCAAAATGGCACCCGTTGAAGAAAAAAGAACTTTGGGTGGTGTTTTGAATGGTTTAAAACAATTGGCTGAGGCGAAATATCAGGAACAAAAAGAGAAAGAGGCGGAAAATAATGTGGGTGATTTGATGGCTCATGATATTACTTTACCTGTTTATCAAACCAATGAGGGAGCTTTGCATCCATTGAGAATTGTTGAAGATCGTTTGCTCGAGATTTTCTATTCATTGGGTTTTGATTTGTCTGAAGGTCCAGAAATTGAAGATGACTATCACAATTTTGGGGCATTAAATTTCGCTGAAGATCATCCTGCCAGAGATATGCAGGATACCTTTTTTATATCAGAACATGTGTTGAGAACACATACTAGCTCTGTACAAGTGAGAGAAATGGAAAAAGGAAAACTTCCACTTCGATTGGTTATGCCTGGAAGGGTGTATAGAAATGAAGCGGTTAGTTCTAGAAGCAATTGTTTCTTTCATCAAATAGAAGGATTATACATTGATAAAGGAGTGAGTTTTGCTGATCTTAAACAAACGTTGTACTATTTTGTGCAGCAATTTTTTGGAGAGGGAACCAAAGTAAGATTTAGGTCTAGTTATTTTCCATTTACCGAACCAAGTGCTGAAATGGATATTTGGGCAGGCGTAGAAACCGAGGAGAATAGAAGATTAACAAAAGGAACAGGGTGGTTGGAAGTACTTGGTTGCGGCATGGTACATCCCAATGTCTTAAAATCTTGTGATATTGATCCGAGTTTTTATACTGGCTTTGCTTTTGGTATGGGTATCGATCGCATTACGATGTTAAAATATGGAATCACCGACATCCGAGATTTGTTTGTTAACGATGTTCGTATGTTAAAACAGTTTGCCGGAATTTAAATAAAATAACAAAACCCATTAGTTTAAAAATAACCACTCATCCATGGTTTTTAATTACTGATATTTTAACCATTATCATTGAAATCAACAAAAAAAATATTCTTTGTAAGCGACTTTCATTTGGGTATGCCCAATGGTGAAGTTTCTTTGGCAAGGGAAAAAAGTATTGTTGATTGGTTGGAGTATTGCGCACCAAATGCAGATGTAATTTATTTGATGGGCGATATTTTCGATTTTTGGTTTGAATATAAAAAAGTTGTTCCAAGGGGGTTTGTGAGATTTTTGGGAACGCTGGCCAAAATTACTGATAACGGTACCAAAGTGATCATGTTTCCAGGTAATCATGATTTATGGCTATCGGAGTATTTGGTGAAAGAATGTGGGGTAGAGTTGATAACAAAAGAATTTGTGGTGGAACATCATGGCAAGAGATTTTTCTTGCATCATGGTGACGGATTGGGTCCGGGAGATCGTTCATACAAGTTTTTGAAAAAAATATTTCTCGCTCGCTTCGCTCGCTTTTTGTTCAGGTGGTTGCATCCAGACATTGGTGTTGCCATGGCGCATCGGTTTAGTAAAAAAAGTCGATTAGCCCAAAACCCCAAAGAAGATAACTATCTAGGCGATCAACAGGAATATCTCACACAGTTTGCTCTTTCTCATGCTCAAGGCAATGTTGAAAACCCAATAGATTACTACATTTTCGGACACCGTCACTTGGTATTAAACGTTCACATCGCCCCAAAAAGTAGATATATAAATCTTGGCGAATGGCTACATGGCAGTCAATATGCGGTATTCGACGGACAAACATTGGATTTATTAAACTGGCCCAACAATACACCGGCGCAGCCCAAAAACGTTTGACACTTAAAGCCTGCACAAAACGCACGCAATTAGAACTATTGGTATCTTTGTAATTGCATGTTAGAAAAACTAGAAGCGGTATACGCCCACTTTAAGGAAATCGAATTGCTGTTAAGCAGCCCAGAAGTGGCCAGCGATGTAAGGCGTTTCACGAAGCTGAATAAAGAATACCGTGACCTTGAAGAAATCGTAGCTACCTATTTTGAATATAAAAACTGGTATCATCGCACCGCAGAAGCCAGGGATATATTGAAGAACGAAAAAGACAGGGAGCTCCGTGATATGGCCAAAGACGAATTAGACGTTTTAGAGCCACAACAAGCCGAACTGGAAGAAAGGATACGCATTCAATTGTTGCCCAAAGACCCGGAAGACGCAAAACCCGCGGTGGTTGAAATTAGGGCTGGCACAGGGGGCGATGAAGCGGGTATTTTTGCCGGTGATTTGTTTCGTATGTACCAACGATACATCGATGACATGGGGTGGCAGCTTTCTGTGGTTGATGAAACCGAGGGCACGGCAGGTGGTTATAGCAAGGTTATTTTTGAGGTTCCCAATGTTGGTTCCTACGGCATTTTAAAATACGAAAGCGGCGTTCATCGCGTTCAAAGGGTTCCAGCAACAGAAAGCCAAGGGCGCATTCACACGTCTGCTGTGAGCGTTGTTGTTATGCCGGAAGCGGAAGAGGTGGATGTACAACTCAATCCAGCCGATGTAAAAATGGAAACGAGCAGAAGTGGTGGTGCGGGCGGTCAAAACGTGAACAAAGTGGAAACCAAAGTGCAGCTCACACACATACCCTCCGGATTGGTTGTGGTTTGTCAAACAGAACGAAACCAATTGGGAAACAGAGAGAAAGCCATGAAAATGTTGGCTACAAAGTTGTATGAAATTGAATATACAAAGCACATTGAAGCCATTTCATCGAGAAGAAAAACCCTTGTAAGTACGGGCGATAGGAGTGCGAAAGTAAGGACCTACAACTACCCTCAGGGCCGCGTAACAGATCACAGAATTGGTTTAACGCTGTATAATCTGTCTGCCATCATGAATGGCGATATTCAGGAAATATTGAACGCGCTGCAGGTAGCAGAAAACGCGGAACGACTAAAAGAAAGTCAGCTTTAATAGACTGACGAGACGTGTTAGGGTTTAATGATTAACACTCAAACACCGGCTGCATTTTGTGAAAGGCCTTTGTCTGTGTGTTGACGGGGGCAAATCTTTTTGATGGTCATCCCCTTTGCGCTGTTTTTTGCTTGGCTTTTCATGGTTGTGTCGATTGAGGTGAAACTAAAATCGAATACACAATAGACGCACGTTACCCCCAAAATGTTGTTACATAAAAAGTTTATTGTGGCCGTAATCGACCAAATGCAACTGGAATCCGTTAAAAGTGAAAGGAATTAAAAAATGCTATCGAACACTTTTTTACCATCCACATTGAGGAGGTAATCGGTGGCGCATCTTTCGGGGTGGGGCATCATGCCAAAAACATTTTTACCTGCGTTGCAAATACCAGCGATGTTGTTGAGCGAACCATTGGGGTTGGCCTCGTTGGTCACGTTGCCATTTTCGTCACAATAACGGAAGAAAACTTGTCCGTTGGATTCAATCTCATTCAAAGTGGCTTCGTCGCAGAAAAAACGGCCTTCACCATGGGCAATGGGAACGCACAAAACATCGTTGTTTTCGATTTTTCTTGTGGCGATAAGTTCCGTGTTACCTGGGGTGAGATAAACGTTTTTGCAATTGAACTTCATGTTGGTGTTGCGCAACAGGGCGCCGGGCAGAAGTCCGCTTTCGCAAAGAATTTGAAATCCATTGCAAATGCCCAATACAAAACCACCCTTTTCGGCATGGTCAGCAACTGCTTTCATGATGGGGGATAGTTTTGCGATGGCTCCAGAGCGAAGGTAATCGCCATAAGAAAACCCACCAGGCACAAAAATGTGAGTACAACCTTCTAGGTCTGTGTCTTTATGCCAAAGTTTTAAAACGGGTTCCGTTGTGTAGGTTTGCAACACCTTAATTAGGTCTTGGTCGCAGTTGGATCCGGGAAAAATTACAACACCAAACTTCATGTTGGTGCAAAGGTACGTCAATTGTTTTGGTTGATTGCGTCTTTATTCAACAAACCCAGGGCCATGAGTGCATAATAGTTTACGGCGCGAATGGGGGTATACTGAAATGATTGAAGGGTATTGCTGTGAATGGTTTGGTAATGGCTCTCTTGCGAAGAGGTGATGATGTTTTCGCTTGGAATGGGGCTGGGCAATCTTAAGGTTTCGAGTAGTTTGCAAACAAAAATACCGGCGTAATAGACGATGCCCGACAGGGCGATATGGGGTTGTTTTTTCCCCATGGCGTCTGCCAACTGATTAAAAAGATGCTGGTATTTTAGGTTTTCGGAAACACACAGATAGCGGTTGTTCCAATGGTTGTTTTCGTATAGATAAAGCATCAACTTGGCAACATCTTCTACTCCAACAAAGCCATTGCTACCAAGGGGAAACAGTGGCTGTCCCTTGTTTATCATATGATACAGTTGATTGGATCCAGATTTTCCATCGCCAAAACCGAGAATGATTCCGGGGTTAACCATTGTGACTTGTAGGCCCTCTTCTTTACCCCTCCAAATTTCTTGTTCTGCCAAGTTTTTGCTAATGGCATATTGGCTATTGAATTTACTGTCTGTCCATTCGGTATTTTCATTGACCATGGATTCATTGGGCGTTCTACCCAGTGCAGCTACCGAACTTGAATAAACAATCTTGGGTATTTGATTCATCAAACAGGCATTCACCACGTTTCTGGTGCCCAAAACATTGTTGGTCATGAGGGCTGTTTTGTCCTTTTTTTCGAAGGAAACCATTGCGGCACAATGAAAAACCACATCTACATTTTTGATGTTTTCTGTGAGATCATCAATATCGAGAATATCGCCAGTAACCCAAGTGGGTTGAAACGCGGCGGGTAGTTGGTGAAATTGGTGAATAGAGGGAAACAACCCTTGGGATTGGGGGTTTCTGCGCATTGCAACAACCTTATAACCTTGCTTTAGCAACAAACAGGTAAGGTGTGAGCCCAAGAAACCGGTGGCCCCTGTGATGAAAACTGTGGGTTTGTTCATTTTCAATTGCAAAATACCTCAATTCAAATGGAACTATCCGAAAAATATTTACACTTGTTACCTTTGTTACATGAATCGCGTGGAAATCATCAATGGACCAAACCTGAATCTGTTGGGAACGAGGGAGCCAGAAATTTACGGCAATCAATCGTTTGAAGACTATTTGGTTGGTTTAAAGATGCGGTTTACTGGGGTTGAAATCGGGTATTCGCAATCCAACGTAGAGGGGGAAATTGTAAACTTGTTGCAAGCGGCGGCCCAAGCCGAGGGCTGTGTGGGCATCGTTTTAAACGCTGCAGCGTATACTCATACCAGTATCGCCATTGCAGATGCCATTAAAGCCATTCACATACCCGTTGTATTGGTTCACGTGAGCAATGTATATGCCCGCGAAGTGGAGAGAAAAACAGATTTGTTGGTTTCCTCGGCCAGGGGATTGATATGTGGATTGGGGCTGAACGGCTACGAGTTAGCGGTTCGCGCATTGTTGTGCTAAAACGAATTGTATCTTTGCAATATGGGATTGAGACAAGACAAGTTTGGCAAACAGGTTCAACGCGATTTGAGCGAGTTGTTCAACATCAAAAAGAACGATTGGCTGGGCGGTGCTTTTGTTACGATTAGCACAGTGAATGTGAGCCCTGATTTGGGGCATGTGAAGGTTTACTTGTCGCTATACAACAACCCTCACCGTGCGGCGATCATGCAGCAATTGGATTCTTTGAACAAAGAAATCCGACATGCATTGGCTCAACGTTTGCGGAACAGTGTTAAAAAGATGCCGGAAGTGCATTTTTACGAAGACGATACGTTGGATTATGTTTCCAAAATGGAAGACTTGTTGAAGTCTTTGAACACACCAAAAGATTAATTAAATCCATTGATAGCAGGCGGTTGGTTGTCTGTTGATAATAGAAAAACGCCATCAAACTGTCTTTTCACATATCGAAGCGGTATTTTTTTTCACGATCAAATCCCACGGTGGTAAATCTGATCACGGGGATTTCTTTGTTGGGGTATTCTGTTGGTGCGATGGCTTTGGTGGTTTTGATGAGTGCTTTGAATGGCTTTGAGACAAGCATTTTTTCATCGTACAAGAAAACGGACCCAGATTTATTGGTAACACCGCAGCGCGGGGTGGTTTTTGGTATCACAAGGCAGCAGCTGGGCGCATTGCGAAAAATAGAAGGCGTTGCGGTTGTTTCTGAGGTTTTAACAGGGAAAGCGGTATTAAAATATGGGGACCAACAAACCGTTTGCACCATTTGGGGTGTTGATGGCGCATTTGGGAAAAGGATTTTGTTCGATTCCATTGTTACTGCGGGCAAGCCGATGTTGGTAGACGATCGCACCCTACACAATCCACACTTGGTATCGAATATGGCCATTTTGGGCGAGGGATTGGTATACAAATTGGGTGTGGGCAAAATTGACCAACCCATCACGTTGATGGTCATCAATAAAGACGCAGGTATTCACGATGTGGATGCGTTTAGAATGGAAGAGTTTATCCCTTCGGCGATTGTTTCTTTGCCGGAAGATCAAAACTCGCAAACCGTAATGATTGGCTTGGAGCAAGCGCAAGTTTTATTTGGCAGAATGGCGGCGGGTGAAATTTCTCAGTTGGAGGTAAAATTGCAGGGTGGTGTTCGAGACAATCCTGGTGCAGTAGAAAGGGTTACTGTTGAGATAAAAAACGTACTTAAGTCTTCCGGTGGGCCAAGTTTTGATGTTAAAAATCAAAAAGAACAACATCCATTGATGTATAAGATGTTCAACACCGAAAAGTGGATTTCGTTTGCCATTTTGTCGTTTGTACTATTGCTAATCTCGTTTAATTTGGTGGGGGCGCTAACGCTTTTGGTTATGGATAAACGCAGAGATTTTGTGCTGTTCAGGAATCTTGGTATGGAAAAAAGTGCCATTTCGTGGGTGGTTTTTTGGGAGGGTATTTGGGTTAGTGCATGGGGAACGGCGGTGGGTTTGATTGTGGGTGTGGGGTTGGTGCTGTTGCAGCAAAAAACATCTTGGGTTAGTACACAAGGGACATTTTCAATTCCTTATCCGGTAGAATTGCGCACCGAAGATTTGTTGTTGGTATTGGGGTTGAATACGATCTTGGGTGTTTTGAGTGCCGTGGTTCCCGCTTGGCGTGCAGGCAAGTTGAGTGGCGAACTTTCTTCTGTAAGGCAATGAGGATAATTGTAAAATAAAGATATTCGAAGTTTGGTATGAAATATTTGATTGTTGGTTTGGGCAATGTGGGTCAGGAGTACGAGGGTACGCGCCACAACATAGGTTTTGAGGTTTTGGATTTGTTGGCGAAACGGTTTGATGGACAATGGAAAGGTGTGAAACACGGAAGTATGTGTGAGATATCGCACAAAGGGCGGAAGTTGTTGTTGTTGAAGCCCAATACTTATATGAATTTGAGCGGGAAGGCGGTATCTTATTGGATGCAAGTGGAGAAAATCAAGCTAGAAAATGTTTTGGTAATCACGGATGATTTGGCATTGCCGATCGCTAAGTTGAGAATGAAAACCAAGGGAAGCGATGGTGGCCACAACGGATTGAAAAGTGTTCAGGCCAGTTTGAGTACGGTAAATTATTCGCGATTGCGATTTGGCATTGGTGATAATTTTTCCCAAGGACATCAAGTGGATTTTGTGTTGGGGACTTTTATTCCTGAGGAGCGAGCTTTGTTGGATGTGGCATTGCCGCGGGCTGTTGAAGGCGTTTTGCAATATTGTACTTTGGGCGCAGGCTTTGCGATGAACTATACCAATACATAAACGGATATGAAGATTTTTACAATATTGAGTCCACAGATGTTTCCATTGTTTGCGGAGGAGGTAAAGGGAAAACAGGTGATGGTCATTGATATTTTAAGGGCCACCACGAGCATGGTTGTGATGCTTGAAAATGGTGCTCAAAAGGTTATTCCGGTGGCTAAGGTAGAGGAAGCTTTGGCGATGAAGGCTTTGGCCGATGAACAAGGCCGGGCCATATGCATTGCAGGTGAGCGAAACGGCATCAAGGTGGATGGTTTTGATTTTGGAAATTCGCCCCAAGAGTTCACTTCGGATGCGGTGGCGGGGAAAGAGGTTGTAATCACAACCACCAACGGAACGCACGCTTTGGATTTGAGCAAATCGGGATCTCATGTTTGGGTGGGTGGATTTTTGAATTTGTCATTGAGTGCGGCCGCGATTGCGGCGGCACTCAATGATGTGTATTTGTTTTGCGCCGGGTGGAAAGGTCATTTTAATTTGGAGGACACCCTATTTGCCGGCGCACTTGCCGAGGAGTTATTGGCATTGGGTGGAGAAATTGGTGACGATGCCACTAGGGCGGCCTTGGCTATTTGGAAAAAAGCCAAACCCAACCCGGCTGAATTTTTGTCTGACGCCAGTCATGTTCAACGTTTTCAGACCATGCATGCCACCTCAGATTTGGAAGTTTGTTTGCAAATCAACACATCCAAAAAGGCCGTGAAATACGAAAACGGAGAATTGGTGGCCATACCGAGTTGAAATTGTATTTTTGCTACAGATAACCATGGGTAATACATTAAATAGACCAGTTCGTGTGTTGATTGCAAAGGTGGGTTTAGATGGACATGATCGCGGAGCCAAGGTGATAGCAACCGCCTTGCGTGATGCGGGTATGGAGGTGATTTACACGGGTCTGAGACAAACACCAGAAATGGTGGTACAAACCGCACTGCAAGAAGATGTAGATGCCATTGGCGTGAGCATCCTTTCTGGCGCCCACAACACGGTGTTTCCAAGAATTTTGACATTGATGAAGGAAAAGGGCTTAGACGATGTGTTGTTAACAGGTGGGGGTATTATTCCAGATTCAGACGTTGATTCTTTGAACGCATTGGGCGTTGCTCAACTATTTCCTCCAGGTACGCATACGGGTGAAATAGCCAGTTACATTAAAAATTGGGTTGAAACGAATAGATCATAAACCATGTCTTATAACAACATTTTAACCTCTTTGGAGGATAGTATTTTAACCATTTCAATCAACCGCGAAAGCAAGTTGAATGCATTAACCATTGAAACTTTGCGTGAAATCAAGCATGCTGTTGACGAGGCCCAAACCAACGACGAAGTGCATGGTATGATACTTACTGGCGTGGGTGAAAAAGCCTTTGCTGCGGGTGCGGATATTTCGGAGTTTGCACATTTTAACATCGAACAAGCCACCCGTATGAGCGCAGATGGTCATGATGTAATGAACGCCATCGAAAACGGAAACAAGGTAGTAATTGCTGCCGTAAATGGTTTTTCTTTGGGTGGCGGTTGCGAGTTGGCGATGGCCTGTCACTTGAGGGTGGCCAGCACACAAGCCAAATTTGGACAACCAGAAGTGAATTTGGGCGTTCCCCCCGGATATGGCGGTACACAACGTTTGGTACAGTTGGTGGGAAAGGGCAAAGCAATGGAGTTGTTGCTTACCGGCGATGCCATTGATGCACAAACGGCACTTAACTTGGGATTGGTAAATCGTGTGGTTGAACCAGCCGAACTGATGTCGGAAACAAGGTCGTTGTTAAAGAAAATATGTGGCAAAAGCCCTAGCGCGGTGAACAAAGTAATCAAATGCGTAAATGATTATTTCAGGCCCAATGTTAATGGGATGCAGCGCGAAATCTATGAATTTGGCGAAGCGTTTGAGACACCTGATTTTCAGGAGGGTACAGATGCGTTTTTGAACAAGAGAAAACCCAACTTTAGGGGATAATTGATATTTTTGACAAATGCGAAAACACGTTTATTACTTGTCGGCCTTGTTAATTGCCTTGAGCGCCTGTGGATCAGGGTCGTTTGAAACAGAAGACATCGAGGAAAACACAGCAACGGCAGAGAACCCTGTGAACAAAAACAAGGGTCCTTTGGGCGATGTGTTGTTCAAAGACACGGTGTTTATGTTTGGTGATGTAAAAGATGGAGAAAGTGTTCAACACACATATACTTTTAAAAACACCGGTGTGGCACCCATAAGCATTGCCAATGTGGTAGCTCAATGTGGGTGTACAACACCAGAATACACGCACGAGGTAGTGGCACCGGGAAAATCTGGAAAGGTTACGGCTACTTTTAACAGTTCGAACAGAGGGGGGCCAGGTGGTATTTTAAACGAAAAGAGTATCACGGTTACATTTGAAAACAGCAAAACCACTGAGGTAGTTTTGAAATTTAAGGCCAATGTGATTGCACCCGAAGGCAGCGTTTCTGAAGAGGAAATGATGGGTGGTGAAGATGGGTCGCATTCAGGACATTGATAAAAAATAACTAACGAACAATATGAATATTTTACAAGGACAACCGGGCGGATCATCGCAAATGGTGATGATGTTGCTCATCATGGCCGTATTTTTTGTGTTTATGATTTGGCCACAAATGCGAAAGCAGAAAAAAGCCAAGGTGTACATGGAAAGTTTGGAGAAGGGAAAGAAAGTTGTAACTACTGGTGGCATTCATGGAAAGATCACAACGGTGGGTGATACTCATTTTGTGATTGAAATGGAAGAGGGAAAGGCGAAGATTGAAAAGAGTGCGGTGAGCATGGAATTGACGCAAGCTGCGTATCCAGAGGCAACTGCATAATTGGGCAGTGATGTTGGCAGTTGGAGTTACCGGTGGAATCGGCAGCGGAAAAACCTTGGTTTGTAGGGTTTTTGAGCAGTTGGGTGTACCGGTATACTATGCCGATGAGCGGGCAAAATCATTGTATGTTCGCGATGCGGAGTTGCAGAAAGAGGTAAAAGATTTGTTAGGGGAGAGTTCCTACTTGCCTACGGGCGAATTCAATAGAGAGTGGGTGAAGGCCCAAGTTTTTTCGGATCAAGGGTTACGGGCGAAGTTGAACGAGTTGGTACATCCTCGGGTTTTTAAAGATTTTGAGGTGTGGTGTGGGGAGATGTTGGCAGCGGGTCACGCCTATGTGATAAAGGAGGCGGCGATTTTGTTTGAGTCGGGTGCAGACGCAACGGTTGATTTGGTGATTGGGGTGGTGGCAGATCGGTCTGTGCGAATGAAAAGGGTTATGCAAAGAGACGGATTGAGTGAGAAGGATGTGGAGGATCGAATGCAATCACAGTGGACCCAGGAGCAGTGGATGGATCGATGCGCGTATTTGATCTACAACAACGGAGACCGCTCCATCATAGAGCAGGTTCAAGAAACACATAAATCGTTGTTGTTGCGTTCGGTGTAATCTGTAGTATAGAGCGATTATTTATCGCGTAGGCCTCGTCCACTTTTGGCGATGAGTCCTTGGTCTTCCATCACAATTCGAAGTTTATCGAGAACACCATTTACGAAGCGGCTGCTGTTGGGCGTGCTATAATTTTTGGTGATTTCCAAATATTCGTTGATTGTGACTTTCACTGGTATGGTGGGGCAGTGCAAGAATTCGGTGAGCGTGAGTTTGATGATGAGCAGGTCCATCACTGCAATTCTTGAAGGGTCCCAGTTATCGGAAATTTCTGCTACTTGGGCTTCGTAAGCGGCGCTGTTTTTTGCGGTGGCAAGAAACAGGTGTTGGGCCATTTCAATTTCTTCCGAATCTTTTGTGGGTGATCCCGCTACTGGAACTGTTCCGTTGGATTTAGCGCCTTGGATGGTTTTTTCGATTTCTCTGGTGGTGTACAATTCGTCATCGCCCCATCCGGAATAGTAATCGTTTAGGCTATCGAAAAACGACTCTTTGGTTTCGAAAAGGTTGGCATAAAACTCTTCTAGGAAGGCCTGTTGTTGTTCAAACGTGGGCTCGTCGAAGATGTTCATGTCTTGCACGAACGTCCATTCTTGCATCCATTGGTACCAGCCGGGGAATTGGGCGCTCAGATCAGACCAATCGAAGGGGAAGGATTTGCGTTGGGTATCTGTTACAGCGCGGTGCAGGTATTTGATCAGGGGCATTCTATCCAACAGGCCGAGTGATCTAATTTTTTGTTGATCTGGATAAAACTTGGCCTTTTCTAGTGTTTGCTCTTCGAGCAGATATTGAGACAGTTGAAAGGGGAAATCGAGCAGAAAAAGACAAAAATCGTGACTTTGTTGAATGGACTCTATGAGGTTTGAGAGGGTCTCATTGAAATAATCTTTTTCTTTGGGTGTGAGGTTGGGCCATTGAAACTGGGCAATGGATTCTCCTTGTTGAAAAGAGTAAAGCGCTTGAAGTGCTTTGATGCGAACGAGTCTTCGAGATATCATAGAACGAGGTGCAAAGATACAAATTTCCTATGATTAATTCCACAGGACCATGAACCAATGCGGAATGTAAGTGTTAATTTTGCACAGAATTATGGGACAAATCACCTTTCAGTTTGAAGAGAAAAACAGACCAAGTATTGCGGTTGAGATTTTTGAGGGAGAATCCATTTTGGAGGTAGCGCTTGACAACGAAATACAGTTGAATCACAATTGTGGCGGTGTGTGTGGGTGTTCAACTTGTCATGTATATGTAGAACAAGGCGAAGAAATGTTGCCAGATATGAGCGATCGCGAAGAGGAGTATGTTGATAGGGCTCGAAATCCAAAATATAACAGCAGGTTGGCTTGTCAATGCAAGTTGAGTGGGGATGGCAACTTGGTGGTTACCATTCCAGATCAAAGCGGAATTATAGGTCATTAATACAACAATAAAACAGAAATGGAAATGTACGAGCCACCAATACAATGGTCTGATTACGAAGACATTGCAATGAAATTATACGAACGGTTTGGCGATGATTTTTCGGAGGCCAAGATTTACCGCATTCGATTTACGGAGTTGTTGGAATGGGTTTTGGAGATACCCAATTTTGCAGGTCTGCGCGATGATAGCAATGAGGGCCATTTGGAGATGATTCAGGCTCAGTGGGTGTATGAGTGGAGAGATAATCAGTAAATTGACTAATTTTGTAAAGATTTATATCAAAAGACATGATGAATTTTGAATTGACAGAAGAGCATTTGGCGGTGCAACAAGCGGCACGCGATTTTGCACAAACCGAATTGTTGCCTGGTGTGATTGAGCGCGACAACGAGCAAAAATTTCCTGCAGAACAGATCAAGAAAATGGGCGAATTGGGCTTCATGGGAATGATGGTTGACCCCAAATATGGCGGGGGTGGAATGGACACCATTTCATATGTATTGGCGATGGAAGAAATTTCAAAGGTTGATGCATCGGCGAGTGTTTGTATGAGTGTAAACAACTCTTTGGTTTGTTGGGGTTTGGAGGAGTTCGGTACCGAAGAGCAAAAGATGAAATATTTGGTGGAGTTGGCAAGCGGTCAGAAAATAGGTGCATTTTTATTGAGTGAGCCAGAGGCAGGTAGTGATGCCACAAGTCAGCGTACAACTGCGGTTGATATGGGTGACTATTATTTGATGAATGGCACCAAGAACTGGATTACCAATGGTAATTCGGCGAGCTATTATTTGGTCATTGCTCAAACCGATGTAGACAAGAAGCACAAAGGCATCAACGCATTCATCGTGGAGAAAGCTTGGGATGGTGTTACTGTAGGTAAGAAAGAAGACAAGTTAGGAATTCGCGGTAGTGATACACATAGCATTATGTTCCAAGATGTTAAGGTTCCAAAGGCCAATCGCATAGGCGAAGACGGATTTGGATTCAAGTTTGCCATGAAGGTGTTGAGTGGTGGTAGGATTGGTATTGCTTCACAAGCGTTGGGTATTGCCAGTGGTGCTTATGAATTGTCTTTGAAATATTCAAAAGAACGTAAGGCGTTTGGTACTGAAATTATGAACCACCAAGCGATTGCTTTCAAATTGGCAGATATGGCCACAGAAATCGAGGCGGCGCGTTTGTTGTGTTTGAAGGCAGCTTGGATGAAGGATCAGCACATGAATTATGACCGTGCGAGTTCAATGGCTAAGTTGTTTGCATCTGAAGTAGCCATGAAAACGGCTGTTGAGGCGGTACAAATTCACGGAGGCTATGGTTATGTGAAAGAATATCATGTTGAGCGAATGATGCGTGACGCGAAAATCACACAAATTTATGAGGGAACGAGCGAGGTGCAGCGCGTGGTTATTTCCAGAGATATATTAAAATAATTAATCATTTATATTGGGTTTAGGCCCGATGGTTTAAATAAAAGGGGCGGCCGTTGGTCGCCCCTTTTATTTAATTACTTGGTGAGTGGATGTTTTTTGAGAGTGAGTCAATAGAATTTCGAATTTCATAGAAATTTTGGTCGCGCCTTTATTTATTTGGGGTTGGCGCTTATTTAGGGGAGTGGATTTAATAAATGGTGTAAAAGAAATGGGCTTTTTTTATTCACTTTTATCCGATTTAATTGATTGTTTACCAAAATTTAATTAAAGTTGCTTGTTAAACCAATTTATATAGCCTATGAATTTTAAAGAATTACTCAAGCCTTTAGCGGCAGCCGTGATTTTGACATCCTCCATCGCAGCAGTGAATGCGCAGACGGCAGGGTCAGCATCCGACACCGGTAGGGTAGAAGAGGTGGTGGTAACCGCCTTGGGTATCAAAAAACAGCAACGCGCATTGGGTTACGCAGTTCAATCCGTTAAAGGAAAAGAACTTGTGGGATCTGGTGAACAGAACGTAGTTCAAGCGTTGAGCTCGAAAGTAGCCGGTGCATTGGTAACCAGTTCGTCTGGTACCCCAGGTGCCAGTTCTAGAATCTTGTTGCGTGGTGCTGCCACGTTTACTGGAAACAACCAGCCGTTGTTTGTTGTAGACGGAGTGCCCATCGACAACAGTACAGACCAATCAACCGCGGGTGACTATCCTTTCAACTCTAATTTGCAAGGGGTAAACAACAGTAACCGTGCGGTGGATATTAACCCAGATGACATCGAGACCATTACTGTATTGAAGGGCCCAGCTGCGGCGTCTTTATATGGTGTGCGTGGTGCAAACGGTGCCATTATCATCACCACCAAGCGTGGTGCCAAAGGTGGCAAGCGTTTCAGCGCTGAATTGTCGAGCACTATGGACTGGTCTTCAGTGAACAAACTACCAGCGAAACAATTTGTATACGGCCAAGGTCTTGGTGGCGGTGGTCAGAAAATTGATTCTGCGGGTGTTCGCAAGAACTTTGCCGGTACCATTCCTGCTGGTTGGAAATTGGTAGATGAAGGTGCTGCCGCTGTAACTCCTAACAGCTGGGGTCCCAAAATTGCTGAGGGTAAATCCTTTGACAATGCTGGAAATTTCTTCCAAACAGCAATGTCTATGACCAACAACTTGGGTGTGACTGTGAATGGAGAAAACACCTCTGCTCGTTTTTCTGTGGGTAATACCCAACAAAACGGGATCGTTCCAAACACTACTTTCAAGCGTACTACTGTTCGTGTAAACACAGATAGTCGTGTAACTGATAAGTTGAGCGTAGGTAGCAGTGTGAACTTGATCAATTCAGGTGGTACACGCGCTCAGAATGGTTCTAACTTGTCTGGTGTAATGTTGGGATTGATGCGCGCTCCTGCCGATTTTGATTTGATGGGAGGAACGGGAACGGTTGATAAATTCACCAACCTAGACGGATCACAACACCAGTATTTCCCCATTTACGATAACCCATATTGGACCGTATATCGCAATCCATTTACCGATGACGTGAATCGTATCATTGGAAACGTGAATGCGCAGTACAAGCCCATGGACTGGTTAACGCTTAATTATCGCGTAGGAACTGACCAATATACAGATAGTCGTCAGCAAATTTTCGCTGTGGGTTCTTGGCAGCCAGACAATTCACCCGGTGGCGAAGTTTCACAAAATGTGTTGCGTTACCGTGAATTGTATAGCGACTTGGTGTTGAATGCCAATCGTGAAATCAACAAGGATTTGGGTGTGAATGTGACGTTGGGTAACAACCTAAACACTCGTACATCTAGCGATCAATATTTGAGAGGAAGAGATTTGGCCGTTCCAAACTTCTACAACTTGAGCAATGCTTCAAATTTGTATGCTTCTCAAGGTTTTGGTACCACGAAGAACGCAGCGATTTTCGGAGGTGCTGAATTCGCTTACAAGAATTTCTTGTATTTAAACGCGAGTGGACGTAATGAGTGGGCTTCTACCTTCGGTAATCGCAAGAGCAGCTTCTTCTATCCTTCAGTGAGCGGTTCTTTGGTTTTCTCTGAGTTGATGGAAAAAGGTGGTTTGGTTTCTTTTGGTAAAATGCGTGTTGCTTATGCACAAGCGGGTATCAACCCTCCAGCGTATGCTACTCGTACTTACTACGGACAGCCTTTGTACACCGATGGTTTCACCGGTGGTTTGGGATTCCCTTATTTGGGTCAAAACGGATTTGGACAAGGCGATGGTTTGGGTAACCAAGGTTTGATGCCTGAGCGCAGAACAAGCACAGAATTGGGCTTCGACGTTCGTATGTTCGACAGTCGTTTGACCATTGATTTGACTTTGTACGAGCAAAAATCAACTGATTTGTTGGTGAGCATGCCTTTGGCCGGTTCAAGCGGATACGGAAGTGTTCGTCAAAACTCAGGTTCTATGACCAACAAAGGTGTTGAATTGATGTTGGGTGTTACAGCCATCAAAAACAAAAATTTGACATGGGAAATTGCTGCCAACTTTGGTATGAACAAGAACGAAGTGTTGTCTTTGGCTCCAGGTGTGGATGAAATCAACATCGAATCTGCTTTTGCTAGCATCGGGTCTTATGCCATCGTTGGACAATCATATGGCTCTATGTATGGTTCACGCGTTTTACGCCACTCTGATGGTTCTATGATCATTGGTGCTAACGGTTTGCCAGTGTTGAACAATACCCGTGGAAACATTGGTAATCCATACCCAGATTGGATCGGTTCTTTGCGCAATAC
>JAIYBO010000096.1 GCA_027488495.1 Bacteroidota bacterium
GAATACGAAGGCGTACTAGAAATTGCAGCAGGTGGGTTGGGTAGGATGTCGACAGTAACACTCCGGCCCAAAGTGACCATCGATCTTGAAAAATCGGTGGAGAACGCCGAAGAATTGGCCATCTCGTTGCATCACAAAGCCCATGAGAAATGCTTCATCGCCAATTCTGTAAATACCACAGTGAATTGTGAACCGAGGGTTGTCGTGGGGTAGGCGCTGGCGGTAATACAAAAATCAACCCATCGGTGATTGGATTTTTCTGAAACCCGTTGGCGTGGTTCGCTTTTTCTTCAGAAAGACACGATTGAAATAACTCAACGATTCGAAGCCGCAGGCATGGGCGATGTCGCTCACGCTATCCTCCGAAAACAACAATAAATGGCAAGCCTCAGTGATGCGCAAATCATTGATGTAGTCAGAAAAAGTAGTGCTCGTGGCTTTTTTGAAGAATTTGCAAAAGTTGCTTTCCGACATACAAACCAAATCGGCCACTTCCTTCAATCGAATGGGCTCGCAGCAGTGGATTTGCAAATGGGTACACACCTTGTTGATTCGGGTTTCGAATTTCTTTGATAATACGTTTTGATACGTTTTCGAAGCGATGGAGGTGGTCTGTTGCTCAGATAAGTCGTGCAGAATCGCGATCAAACCCAATACACCCTGCATACCCTGGAGTTGCATCATACCATTGAGTTTTGTAATCAAGTCTTCACTCGCCGTAAAGCTAAGGCCTTTGGCCGATTTGTCTAATAGGGTTTGGATTTGCTTGCTTTCGTAAAGACCTAAAAATGGCTGAATGAATTCCTTTGAAAATTGTATTACGATCGCTTCCGAGGGTTCGTTGTTGTCCAATGTGCCCCACCAAGTATGAGGTAGGTTGCTACCCAACAATACAAAGTCGCCGGCGGTGAAATACTCATGGGAATTGCCCACAATGCGGTATCCGCCCCCTTGAACAATGTAGGTGAGCTCGTATTCAGGATGATAGTGCCACTTGAATTCAAAGGAGGGTACAACAAGGTGTCTCGCATAGAAACTGGAAGCGCCTTTGATGGCGGGTATGTCTTCTAAAATGGCTTTCATTGTATTTTATGAACCAATTTTTATGCTTTTGAGGATTGAAAATTCAATATAGTATTACAAATTTATCATTTTCGACTAAAAATGGCACCACCGAATCTTTAATCTTGAAGTTCGATTTACAAAGCCACAAAAAGTTAAAACGAAGGTCATGAATGCAATACTTAACCAATCCATCCAAGAAATTTTAGACACCCCCTATACCTTGTCTCAAGATCAAATCGATTTCTATGTCAAATACCAATACATCAAACTGAAGCAAGTTTTTGATGTTGATACCCTGCAGTTTTTTAACGAACACATATCGGCCCAAGTGGATAAAATGAACCAAGTTACCACAGCACTTGAGGATCGTACCACCTATGGAAAAGCATTTTTGCAGCTGTTCAATTTGTGGACGGAAAATGAGCTAGTGAAATCCTTCGTTTTTAGCAAACGCATCGCCAAAATTGCCGCGGATTTGATGCAAGTGGATGGCGTTAGGCTCTACCACGATCAAGCGCTTTTCAAAGAGGCCGGAGGGGGGATTACACCTTGGCATGCCGATCAGTATTATTGGCCATTGTCGAGTGATAAAACGGTAACTGCATGGATACCCTTGCAGGAAACGCCTTTAGAGATGGGACCCCTAGAATTCAGCGCAGGTAGCCACGCAATCGTAGAAGGCAGAGAATTGGAAATCGGCGATCAAAGCGAAGAAGTACTACAAAAAAAATTGCGCGTTACAGATTTTCAGCACATCATTGAACCCTTTGATGTGGGAGAGGTGAGCTTTCATTCCGGTTGGGTATTTCATCGCGCTGGGGCAAATCGCACCGATCAAATGCGAAAAGTGATGACCATTATTTACATGGACAGGGATATGGTTTTAAAAAATCCGGATAACATCAACCAGCAAAATGATTGGGAAACCTGGTGTCCGGGTGCGAAAATTGGAGAGATTATCAATACCCCGCTGAATCCAATTTTGTATTCGAAGTAAACGATGAAACTCAAATTTCTTTGTCCTTATTGGGGTTCGGAAGACCTCTCTGCAAAATCATTTTTGCATAAGGCGTTAACGGAAGGATATAGTGGCGTGGAGATCAATTTTCCGGAAGATGAGGCCTTTGTCGAAGAGTTCCTATCAGAATTGCAGCACATCAGAAACACGGTGGATCCCGATTTCGTGTTTATCGCCCAACAAGTATTGCCTGCAGCACAGGAATCTGTTTCGGAGTATACCCATCGAATGATCCATCGCTTGGAATTTTTAACCACTTTGTCGCCAGATGCCATCAATTCGCATACCGGGAAAGATTACTATGATTGGCGCGATAACATTGATATCATCGCAAAAGCTGAACAGGTCGTTTTAACAGCGGGTATTCCCCTTTGGCACGAAATACATCGGGGGCGATTTTCCTTTCACCTCAAAACACTTTTACAATATCTAACCATTTTTCCGCAGCTCAAATTGGTGGCGGATTTGTCCCATTTTTGTGTGGTTTCTGAAAGCGATTTGCACGATCAGCAAGATTTATTGACCCAAATTTATCCAAACATCGCACACATTCATGCCCGGGTTGGTTTTGAACAAAGTCCGCAAGTCAACAACCCATTTGCACCGGAATGGGCCCATCACTTGGCGCGATATCGGTCTTGGTGGCAAGAAATTGTCGAACATCACACAGAAGCGAACAAATCACGTTTCACGATAACGCCAGAATTTGGACCTTTTCCTTATATGCCGCAAGCCCCTTTTAGCAGAGATCCAATGGCTGATCAATGGCAAGTCAATTTGCAAATGAAACAGTATTTGCAGCAACATTTAATAAGCAAATGAGAGCAGCCCCAAATCGCATATCGCTGTTGATATTGGTTTTGTGTAACCTGCAATGGGTACATGCCCAAGACAAATCGAAGTATGTGAATCCGTTCATTGGTACCGATGGCACTGGACATACATTCCCTGGGCCGTCTATGCCGTTTGGTATGGTGCAACCGGGTCCCGATAACCGCGATTTTGGCTGGAATCACACCAGTGGCTACCAATTTCAAGACACGTTTCTGATGGGATTCTCGCAAACCCGTTTGAGTGGAACGGGCATCAACGAAATGGGCGATATACTGCTGCTGCCCATCAATCCCCAAAAATCACAAGCTAAAAACGCCTATTTCAAAACCTCCGAAATTGCCCGTCCTGGGTATTACGCCTTAACCAAAAAAGACGATGTAAAGGTTGAACTCACCTGCTCCGAAAGAGTGGCGTTTCACAAGTATACCTACCCCGAAAAAGAGGCGCGGTTGTTCGTGGATTTGCAGCATGGACTTCGCTTCGTATTTGATGAAAACAGCGCCAAACCCCTGGTACTCGCCAGTGAAGTGCAAGTTGTAGACAGTGTTACCATCACCGGATATTGTTCCACGAGCAATTGGGTGAATCGCAAGTACTTCTTCATCATTCAATTTGATCAACCCATCGTCAAATCAACGCTTTTGCCGCGAAAAGAGGGACATCAAGCGCCCCAATATCTCTTGGATTTCCAATTGGGTGATGCCAAAATACTGAACGTAAAAATCGCCCTGTCTACCGTGGATGTCAATGGCGCCAAGCAAAATCTTCAAACAGAAGTCAACCACTGGGATTTTGACAAAGTGTATCGCAACAACCGTAACGCGTGGAACGGATACCTCAACAGAATCAACATCCAAGCATCCCAAAAGCAGAAAGCAATTTTCTATACCTCGATGTATCATCTGCTCCTTCAGCCGGCCAACATCGCTGATGTGGATGGCAAATACCGCGGTGCCGATGGGGTAGTGCAAATCGCCCCCAACAATGCCTATTACTCAACCTTGTCTAATTGGGATATCTATCGCGCCGCCTTTCCCTTGCTGCAAATCATCGCGCCAGAGAAAATCGATGGCATCGTACAAACTTGTTTGCTTCACCACAAGGCTGCGGGTTTTTTGCCCATTTGGACGGCTTGGGGACAAGACAATTATTGCATGATCGGCAACCATGCGATACCCATGATTTTGTCGGCCTATCACAATGGATTCAAGGGTTTTGATGGCGCAGAAGCACTCAAAGCGATGGTGGAAACCAGCACAAAAAGCCACATCAACTCCGATTGGGAAGTGTACAACAAATTTGGGTATTATCCCTTTGATTTATTGGACAACGAATCGGTTTCGAGGACCCTAGAAAGCGGATACGATGATTGGTGCGTGCGTGAAATGGCGCGGAAGATGGGCCAGCAAGACATCGAAAATGCGTTTCAGCGTAGATCGTTGTATTACAAGCATTTGTACGATCCGCAAACTGCTTTTTTCAGGGGGAAAGACGCAAATGGCCAGTGGCGAAGTCCGTTTAACCCACTCATGGCAACGTCGCCCTTGAACAATCCCGGCGATTACACCGAAGCCAATGCTTGGCAGTATTTCTTCACCCCGGCTCAATACGATGTAAATGGCTTGATTGAATTGCTGGGTGGTCAGCAACAATTTACCCAGAAACTGGATGAGTTTTTTACCACAAAATCTCAAAATCCCAATAAGTTTTTGGGTCAAGAAGCGATGATCGGACAGTATGCACACGGGAACGAGCCCAGTCATCACATCATTTATTTGTATGGATATTCACAGCAGCCCAAGACAGGCCAGCGCTACATTCACCAGGTGATCAATGAATTTCACAACAATACGCCGGATGGCATGATCGGTAACGACGATTGCGGTCAAATGAGCGCGTGGTATATCTTATCGTCTTTGGGGTTTTATCCGGTAAATCCAGCCAATGGGACCTTCGTTTTGGGCAGTCCGCAAGTCAACAAAGCGGTATTGAACATGCCCAACCATCGGCGGTTTGTGATCAAGGCCAAACACATCTCCACGGAGAATATTTATCAAGAGGATCCCACATTGAACCATAAATTGCTTCAGAGAAACTTCATTCGCTATGATGAAATCGTGAAGGGCGGACGTCTGCAGTTTCAAATGACCAATCAATAATCAATCAACAATTAGAGAAAATGAGAACCGTATTTACCAGCCTATTGTGTTTGCTTTCCATCACGATTTTGGTGGCTCAAAAGCCCAATTCGCAGCATCCAAAAGGTGAGGTGATGTACCATGTTTGTCAGCGCAGTTTTTACGATAGCGATGGTGATTTGCATGGCGATTTGAATGGGCTGCGCAAAAAACTCCCGTATTTACAGGATTTGGGCATTACCTCGATTTTGTTGTTCCCCTTGTATGAATCTGATTGTTACCACAACTATTTCGCGAATGATTTTGAGAAAATCGACCCGGAATTTGGTACGATGCAGGATTATTTGGCATTGGTGAAGGAAGTGCATGCGCGAGGCATGAAAATCTACATCGACATGGAAACGCAGTATGTTACATCCCAGCATTTGTGGTGGAAGGATGCGGTGTCCAATCTGTCGTCGCCCTACAGTGACTTCATTTTGTTCGATGATTCAGCCCATAATGTGCCGGCGACCATGATTTTTGATTTGAGGCTGTTGAATGGGTTCGATGGAAAAGTGGTTCACGTGACCACCGTGAACTTAAAGAGCCCCAAAGTGCTGGATTATAACGTTCAATTGTTCTCTTATTTTTTGGATCCAAACCAGGATGGCAGATTTGACGATGGGGTGGATGGATTTCGATTGGATCATGCCATGGATCATTTAGACGGCAAGCCAACACTCACCAACCTGTTCGCTGAATTTTGGAAACCCTTGATTGTCTCTTTGAAAGCGATCAACCCGAACATAAAAATTGTTGCCGAACAGGCCAATTGGGAAGATTATGGCTTTGAGTATTTCGAAAAGGCAACGGTTGATCGGATGTTTGGGTTTGGGCTGCAGAAAGCCATTTTGGCCATGGATAAGCAGAAGATCATTGAAAATGCGGAGATGATTTTGCGGAAGACGCCGGCGGGAAAGGAGCAGTTTGTGTTTATTGAGAATCACGATATCGATCGATTTGCATCGCTCAATTTTTCGCTTGAAAAACAAAAGTTGGCGGCTGCGATGATGCTGATGATGGGCGGGATTCCTTCGATTTATTATGGGCAAGAAATTGGGATGAAGGGTACGGCTTATGCTTTTGGGAACACCGATGGGAATGATATAGGTAGGAGAGAAGCTTTTGATTGGTATACCGATGGGGCGGGTGAGGGCATGGCGTTTTGGTATGAAAATTCAGGGGCTTGGTGGACAAACGCCAACCTAAAACCCCAAGATGGCATTTCGTTGGAGGAACAGGTGAACAACCCTGAATCGTTGTACAATTTTTACAAGAACACCATCGCATTGAGACAACGATATCCTGCATTGTCCAATGGAACCTACGAAAATGCGCCGAACAACAATCAGCAAGTTGTGAGTTTTTATCGCAAATCTGGCAAGCAAAAAATGCTCGTCATGATGAATTTATCGAATGAAGCCCAGCGTGTAACCGTGGCCGATAAGGTGAGGGGTGCGCGGAACGTATCAGGCAATGACGTATCGTTTCAAAAGGAGTTGACGTTGAAGCCGTTCCAATGGTCGGTTTGGATGATGTAGTAAGGTGCCCAGGCGTTGTTGGTATGCCTGATTTGGTGGTGAAAGCTGGATGAATTGTTGGATGTTTCGATGCTTAATATGGGTTTGATTTGCGTGGTTTTGGGAGCTTCGATTTGGTCGTTGGAATTAAAACCAATCGCGCTGCAGTTATTGTCTGTAATATTACTGCCCGTGGTTGGGGGAGTTTTTTTCTTCTTGTCGAGACCGATTTTTGAACAGCTGTTAACTGGTTTCAAATTCAAATGCCATTGAATACCCATGCCAGAGTTGTGGTATCTTTTATTGACTGTGCATCCATTTGAAAACAATACAATTAGCGTTGCCAAAAAGCTGATGTATATTCTATTTTGTGTCATGCACAATTTTAAGGAATCTTAAATTATTATGTGCAACATAATTTACAATTTTCTGCAATTTGAAATTGCTGCTTGAAATATTTCGAGGTAAATATTTTGTAACACTTGGATAATAACAGGGTGATGTTGATGATGCAATTTATACCCATGAAAAAGCAAATCACAACCAAGAAAACCAAATCACTTCCCCGAAAAATCTTTGTTCTTGATACATCTGTGATATTGCATGACCATCAGGCTGTAACACAATTTGATGAACACGATGTTGCCATACCCATAAGTGTTTTAGAAGAGTTAGATGCTTTCAAAAAAGGGAATGATACCATCAATTATGAAGCAAGGCAATTCATAAGATTCATAGATAAATTGTCTGAAGGTAATTCACTCAATCAATGGATTCGATTATCGGATGATTCCCCGAGCTGTTTCACCGTTGTAATGCAGGAAATTGGTACCGAAAGTCAGAATGCAGTAAAGATTTTCAACGATAAAAAAGCAGATCATTTAATATTGAATGCCGCTTTGTATTTGAAAGAATTATACGCTGAAAGGCCTGTTATTCTAGTAACCAAAGATGTGAATTTGAGACTCAAAGCGAGATCCTTGAATTTAAACTCAGAGGATTATGAAACGGGAAAAATACAAAATTTGGAAGGGTTGTATCGTGGAATTCAACAATTGGATGTTGATGAATCCACTGTGATAGATAAAATACACCAAATGGAAACCGTTCATTTTTCGGAATTATTGCATAGTGAGCCTTACAACAACCATTACTTTATCATAAAAAATCATCGCAGTAGCACGTTGGCATATTTTAATCCCGAAACGAAGAATTTAGATCGAGTAGAAAAACGACACGCCTACGGAATAAAACCGCGCAATGCAGAACAAACATTCGCCATGCATGCACTATTTGATGACCATATCAAACTCGTTACCATTCAAGGCGTTGCTGGAACAGGAAAAACGTTGATTGCTCTGGCAGCTGCACTGGAACAAAGAAGCAATTTTAGGCAGATTTATCTCGCTAGACCAATAGTGCCATTGAATAATAAAGACATAGGATTTTTGCCTGGTGATGTGAAAGCCAAAATAAATCCTTACATGGAGCCACTTTGGGATAATTTAAAAGTGATCCAAAATCAGTACTCCGAAAATTCAAAGGAATACCAAAAAGTGAAAGAACTCGTAGAAAATGAAAAATTGTTGGTGACACCCTTGGCATATATACGAGGCAGAAGCCTTGCCAATATTATCTTCATCGTTGATGAAGCACAAAATCTAACCCCCTTGGAGGTAAAAACAATCATTACCCGTGCCGGCGAAGGGACAAAAATTATATTCACTGGCGATATACATCAAATTGATACCCCATATTTGGATTCGCAGTCAAATGGTTTGAGTTATTTGATTGATCGACTGAAAGGACAAGCCCTGTATGCTCATGTAACCCTCGAAAAAGGGGAACGCAGCGAATTAGCCAATCTTGCAAACAATTTATTGTGAATTTTGGTGGATATTGTGTGGAATAATACTCTGTTAGTTCATTTGTATTTTACTGAAAATTAATGCCTTATACACAATGATGAGAGATTTTTGAATAAAATTAGAACCAAGATGAAAACAGGTTACTATGCAAATCTCGGAGAACATAGATTCACCTTAGGTCGAACCAATATTGAAGTGCTCGAAGTACTCCCTCCCAACACACCCATTAAGGTTGTTCAAATCATCTATGTGGAATATGATGGCAGGGAAGTGATTTCTGATGGTGAAGAATTATTAAAGACTTCAGCGGATTTATGGCATTGGATTCAGGACATTCAACATTTGGTCTATTTGGAATTTACTCACCCAGGTGAATGCAATTGGACCATACAGAATGGTGAGACGAGTATTTGCTGTTTACATCGCTCTACCTTGGTCTATTGGACATCCGAAATTTTGAAATTTTTCCGTTTAGCAACTTTTAAAAATTATCATCGGTTGGCGATGAATACAGGACATAATTGTATTCTTTTGACTCCGGAGGAATTTGTTTCTAATTACCCCAAATTGGACATTCACAATTGGAAGCTCAATGCGAATTAATGAAATCGAATTTCTAAATGCGGCCAACAGAAAGTTGAAAGCACATTGAAGGTGTATTTGCATTTTTCCGTAAAATGTAACCCATGTAATTGCGATAATCCGTAAACGCTTGTGAAACGAACATCGTAGATTTCCATCATGGTACAAAAATCCATGATCCGCTTATTTCTGGTGCTACAGATTGCTTGCACCGCCTCGACCACAATCAATGCCCAAACCCAATCAGGGCAACCGGTTGATCGGTCTCAATCAAATCCCACAAACCCACTGTTGCAGCCCATTCCCTTTGATAGCCGTATTACGCGCGATTCTCTGGCCAACGGACTCAAATACTTCATCAAGCCCAACCCAAAGCCAGAAAAGAAGATCGAACTCAGACTCGTGGTGAACGCCGGTTCTATCCTTGAAAACGACAATCAACAAGGAATGGCCCACTTCATCGAACATATGAATTTCAATGGCACCCAAAACTATCCCAAAAACGCCCTTATAGATTATCTTCAAAGCATCGGTGTGCAATTCGGTGCCGATCTCAACGCCTACACATCTTTTGACGAGACCGTCTACATCCTACCCATCCCAACCACAAACCCTGAGAACGTCGAAAAAGGATTTCAAGTACTCGCCGATTGGGCTCAAAAAGCGCTTCTCACAGACCGAGATATCCAAGAAGAACGCAATGTGATCCTCGAGGAAAGTAGGGGTGGCAAAGGGGCCGACGAGCGGATGTCGAGACAATATTTGCCCAAACTCATGGCCGGGTCCCGCTATGCGAGTCGATTGCCTATCGGACAAGAAAGTATCATCGCCAATGGCAGTGCAGAAGCTCTGCGCGATTTCTACCACAACTGGTATCGCCCCAACCTAATGGCTGTAATTGTATCTGGTGATATCACCGTGCCCCAAGCCAAAGCCCTCATCGAAAAGTATTTTGCGGGACTCACAAACCCCGATAACGCCCCGCCGAGAACCCAGTTTTCCGTAGCCAAATATGAGAAGAAAGAAGCCATGGTGCTCACCGACCCCGAAGCAACCAATCAGCAGTTTGTTCTCCTTTACAGTGCAAAACCCCAAAAGCCCAAAGAGATCCTTAACGACTATCGAGAAGGAATGAAAGAGCGGTTGTTTTTGATGGTGCTCAACCAACGATTGGCCGAATTGACCCAAAATAGCAAACCGCCCTTCCTCGGAGCCTACGTAACAACAGGGGGATGGACCCGCAACGATAAGAGTTTTCAACTTGTGGTGATACCCAGCGACAATTTTCAACTCAGCGTGAAAGCCGCCATCGGTGAACTCGAGAAAATGCGACGATACGGTATCACCCAATCTGAGCTAGACATCGCCAAAAGAAAAATACTCATCGGCATGGAACAATCCTTCAACGAGCGCAAAAATCGCGAATCTTGGAGTGTGGTTGCTGAATTGCTGCGACATTTTTTGGAGCAAGAGACTGTGCCTGGTATTGAATATGAATACGATGCTTATCTGTCGCTCCTGCCCGGCATTACCATCGCGGAGGTCAATACCCAAGCCCAGGATTGGCTCTCAGACAACGAGGCATATTTTGCTTTGATCACCGGACCATCGAATAGCAACCTCGCCAAACTTAGCCAGAAGCAGTTGATCAAATGTGTGGATGATGCAATGAAGCAGAAAATCGACAAGCCCAAAGAAAAAGTGGTGCCCAGCACTTTGCTGAAAACATTGCCAACTCCAGGAAAATTGGTGCAGCGCAACTACGATGCCGAGCGGGATGCTACCACGTTTACGTTCTCCAATGGGGTATCGGTGAGTGTGAAAAAGACCGACTTTATGAGCGATGAGATAGTGATGTATGGCAGTAAATGGGGCGGGTATGAGCGTTATGCATCCACGAAAAAAACTTCAGCACAATACTTGGATTATGCCATTGCGACGATGGGATATGGGGATTTTACACCCACCCAGTTGTCTGATTGCATGGCAGGCAAAAATGCTTCAACTGGTATTTGGTTTTCTGCAAATAGAAATTGGGTGACCGGATTTTCAACGGTGAAAACCTTCGAGACGATGTTGCAGCTGGGCTACCTTAAAATGACGGCGCCGCGAAAGGACGAAGACCTGTTACAGGGGCTAATGACGACCATTCAAACCCAAATAAAGGACCTAAAAGCGGATCCCACAAATGCTTTTCAAGATTCGTTGAGTAAATTGATGTTTGGCAATCATCCGTTGAGACCAATTGGAATTCCAACTTTGGCGGATTTATCATCGATCAATCTAGACGATTGTCTTGAGATTTATCGCAACGAGTTTGCTTGGGCCGATGGCTATCACTTTGCGTTGGTGGGCAATGTGGATGCGGATTCTGTATTGCCTTTGCTGTCTCAATATTTTGGGGGATTGCCGGTGAAAGGGGAATCACGCAGCATGGTAGACAATGGCTTGAGACCGGTTTATGGAAAGAATGAGTTTAAGTTTTATCTGGGTCAGGATGATAAGAGTTTTGTGATTGAGAAGCACTATGGCGAGCTCAAACACAGTGATTTGGAGCAATTACAATTGGCATTGCTGGTGGATGTGTTGAACATCAAAATTATTGAGGA
>JAIYBO010000211.1 GCA_027488495.1 Bacteroidota bacterium
GCGGGCGTGAAGGTGAGCGCGATGGAGAAGGGGTTGTTCAAGGAGGCCGGGATTCCGGTGGGTTTTGTGATTACGCACATCAACAATGAGCCGGTATATTCTGCCAAGGGTGCGGTGAGTTTGATGAAGTCTTTGTCTGGCGCGATCACCATTGAGGGGTATACGATGGACAAGAAGGAGCGGGTTTTTGCGGTGAAGTTGCCTCGTAAGGATTGATTTGATTGATTGTTATAAAACAGAAAGGGCCGACGGAAGTCGGCCCTTTCTGTTTTATTTAACTTGAGTGATTAAAAATCTTCCGAAATATTTGGCGTAAAGCCGGAGTTCCAGCCGTTGTCTTCAACGAAAGGACTGTTGTTGTTCATTTTGCTCTGAACGGTTACGCTCTGGGGTTGGTAGAAATTGAAATCGCCACCTTTGTTGTCCATCATCATCCGGTCTTGGGGATCCAAATCCACAAATTTTGAGTACTGTCCGATGAATTTGGCGAAGGCAGAGCCAGTTTCACCATGACGGTTTTTACCGATGATGATTTCTGTTAATCCCGCCACTTCGCTTCCTGGGTTGGGCTCGGATTGTTGGTTGGGCTCGTTCATACCCATCTTTTGGTAGTACTCGTCGCGGTACAAGAACATCACCATATCAGCATCCTGTTCAATAGATCCCGATTCACGCAAATCTGAGAGTTGTGGGCGTTTGTTGCCGCGTTTTTCAACCTCACGACTCAACTGTGCCAAGGCAATTACGGGTATCGCCAATTCTTTGGCCAAGCCTTTCAGTGCGCGCGAGATGAATGCGATTTCCTGTTCACGGTTTCCTTGTCCTTTGGTTTCGTGGCGCAACAACTGCAAATAATCCACCACCACCAAATCGAGGCCACCTTGAGAGTGTATACGTCTACATTTTGCTGTGAGATCGAAAATGCTCAACTGGGGTGTATCGTCGATAAATATGCCGGCATTGGACAGGTTGATGGTTTTGTCGTGCAAACGCTGCCATTCTTGCTCGGTGAGGTTGCTTTTTTTGATTTTGTCTGATTCGATTTCTGCTTCGCCACTGATCAAGCGATTCACGAGCTGTACATCGGCCATCTCGAGGGAGAAAATCATCACTTTTTTGCCAAAGTCTAGGGCGGCATTGCGCATCAAACTCAGGGCGAATGCGGTTTTACCCATGGCGGGACGGGCGGCGAGGATGATCAAATCGGAAGGTTGCCAGCCAGATGTGATTCGGTCCAAATCGCTGAAGCCGGTGGCCACACCGGTGATGCCTGAATTGTCTTGCGCTTGTCTTGCTTCGAGGTCTTTCATGGCCTGCTGAACCAAGACGTCGATCCCACGGAAACTCCTTTTTAGTCCGGCATTTTTGATTTCGTACAGTTTGCGTTCGCAATCATCGAGCATTTCAAAAGAGTCCATGGCGTCGTCATAGGCATCTACGGCAATTTCGCCTGAAACGCGGATCAATTCTCGTTGAACGAATTTCTGCGTTAAGATCCTGGCATGGTATTCTAGGTTGGCGGCTGAAGATACTTTGCTGGTGAGGGAAGCCAAGTAGTAGGCGCCACCGATGATATCAAGTTCGCCGATGTTGCGCAATTCGTTGGCAACGGTGAGCAAATCCACGGCGCCACCATCGTTGTAAAGCTTGCGAACGGCACCAAATATTTTCCCATTTTCAGGGGCATAAAAGTGTTTTTCTGTGAGGATTTCGATGACGGCGTGAATTTTATCGCGCTCGAGCATCATCGCCCCCAAAACGGCTTCTTCCAATTCTCTCGCATTTGGAGGCATACGACCACTGGCATCGGGACCGATGATTTTGGCAACATTGACTTTCTTGCGGGATGTTTTGTAATTGGAATTCTCGTCCATAGGACCCACAAAGTAAACCCAATTTTGAAATTATTTTTCACTTTGGACCAACAAAACTTTTAAACATTTTTGACGGTTCTGGGCGAAGGATTTTACGACAAATTGACAGTAACAATGGTTAGAACAAAAGTGGTACAATTGGTGTTATATCCAAGAAAACATACAGTGTTTGGGCTTGTTTGTTAAAGGTGAATTAAATGCGCCGGGCAGCCCATACATTTGTAACTAAGCAGAGTAAAAATGGAAGCAAAATTTTCACAACGGGTTAAGGAGGTGATTCAGTACAGCAGGGAGGAGGCCATTCGATTGGGCCATGATTACATTGGTTGCGAGCATTTGTTGCTGGGCATCATCCGTGAGGGCGAGGGGAAGGCCATTCAAACTATTAAAATGCTCGATATCGATGCATTGCGTTTGAAAAAGAGCATTGAAGACGCCATCCGTACTACGGCAACCAAAGCGGCCAATTTGGGCAATATTCCTTTGACAAAGCAAGCGGAGAAGGCACTTAAAATTACCTATTTGGAGGCCAAAATATTCAAAACCGATTTGATTGGTACGGAACACTTGTTGCTGTCGATTCTGCGCGATGAAGACAATGTGGCATCCAAGATTTTGAATCAATACGGCGTGAATTACGATGTTTTCAAATCTGCTTTGGAAGAAGGGGTGGATACCACGGGCATACGCAGTGAGGCCAGTGGGGAGGAAAACGATACCCCAGAAGATTTTTATCGCGAAGAACAGAAGGCGGCGGAAGCCCGAAAAGGCAAAACCAAAACCAAAACACCGGTGTTGGATAATTTCGGTAGAGATTTAACCAAAGCGGCTGAAGAAGGCAAATTGGATCCCATCGTGGGTCGTGAAAAAGAGATAGAGCGTGTGAGTCAAGTATTGAGTCGCCGCAAAAAGAACAACCCTGTGCTCATTGGAGAGCCCGGCGTGGGTAAAACCGCGATTGCCGAAGGGTTGGCGTTGCGCATCATTCAGCGCAAGGTGAGTCGTGTGTTGTTCAACAAACGTGTGGTGAGTTTGGATATTGCCTCTATGGTGGCGGGTACCAAGTATCGCGGACAGTTTGAAGAGCGCATGAAGGCTTTGATGATGGAGTTGGAGAAGGCCGATGATGTGATTTTGTTTATCGATGAGATACACACCATTGTGGGCGCCGGTGGTGCAAGCGGTTCTTTGGATGCATCGAACATGTTTAAGCCGGCTTTGGCCCGGGGAGAAATCCAATGCATTGGAGCTACTACGTTGGATGAATATCGCCAATACATCGAAAAGGATGGTGCTTTGGAGCGTAGGTTCCAGATGGTGTTGATTGAGCCAGCATCGCCCGAAGAAACGGTTGAGATTTTACACAACATTTGCAATAAATACGAGGATCACCACGGTGTGAAATACACGCCTGAGGCCATCAAAGCCTGTGTGGATTTGAGTGTTCGCTACATGAGTGATCGCCATTTGCCCGATAAAGCCATCGATATTTTGGATGAGGCGGGGGCAAGGGTGCATATCAGTAATATCAATGTTCCGGCCGACATTGTTGAGCTTGAAACGCAAATTGAAGCCATCAAAGTTGAGAAGAACAAAGTGGTGAAGAGCCAGAATTTTGAGGAGGCAGCGAAGTTGCGCGACACTGAAAAACGCCTTTTGGAAGATTTGGAAACGGCCAAGGCACGTTGGGAGGCGCAATCGGCCAATGAGAAATTCATGGTTACTGAAGACGATATCGCTGCGGTGATTTCCATGATAACAGGCATACCTGTAAAACGCATGGCTGAAGACGAGAGCAGGAGATTGTTGGCCATGGCAGACACTTTGCGCAAGCGGGTGATTGGACAGGACAAGGCCATTGAGAAGTTGACCAAAACGATACAGCGTACGCGTGCAGGATTTAAAGAGCCCAATCGCCCCATTGGTTCCTTCATTTTCTTGGGCCCAACGGGTGTAGGAAAAACGGAGTTGGCCAAATCATTGAGCGAGTTTTTGTTTGATGCCGACGATGCCATGATTCGGATTGATATGAGTGAGTTCATGGAGAAATTTGCCGTGAGCAGATTGGTTGGAGCGCCTCCAGGATACGTGGGTTATGAAGAGGGTGGTATGTTGACCGAAAAGGTTCGTCGCAAGCCCTATTCTGTGATTTTGTTCGATGAAGTAGAAAAAGCCCACCCAGATGTATTTAACTTGTTGTTGCAAGTGTTGGATGAAGGCCAGATGACCGATTCTATGGGTCGTAAGATCGATTTCAGGAATACGGTGATCATCATGACTTCGAACATCGGATCTAGGCAATTGAAAGAGTTTGGAACGGGTGTGGGTTTTGGTACCAATACCAAAGAGGTGAACAAAGAGAAGGACAGCAAGCAGGTGATCGAAGCGCAGTTGAGGAAGTTCTTTTCACCAGAATTTTTAAACCGGATTGATGATGTGGTGGTGTTTAATTCATTGGATCGCGCC
>JAIYBO010000198.1 GCA_027488495.1 Bacteroidota bacterium
AGTAGGAATTTGACCGTATGTTTCATTTTCTATTGTTTACAATAGCTATATACGGGTGATGGCCTGTAAAAGTTACACCGGATCAAACTTGATCATCCATTCGATGCCAAATTTGTCGCGAAACATCGCAAAACAACTCCCATCCGGACCCTCAGTCATTTGAATTATTGGTTCTTGTACAACATGGAATTTTTCATCACCATTGGAATTGTCAATCCATCAGGCAGTTTCTCATTTTTCTTGATATACACTTTCCCCTGCATTTCCTGATTGATTTTCGCCTCGATCACCCAACCCGTTACTTTGTCTAAAACGATTTCAGATTTCATCGCACCGGACAAATCATAACGCGTAGGCATACCCCTGATCGGTAAATAAGTATCGGTAGTTGTGATAATTGACTCACCCACAATCACATGGCTTTTGGCATTGATTTCGGATAGTGTATAGGTCGACATCACATCTGCCGTCATCCCCGCACCTGAACCCAACTTCGTTTTAATTTCCCAATTTTCTCCTTTGGCCACAGGTTTGCTTGGATAAATCGCCGAGAGTGACTCAAAACTGGCCTTGAACGCTTCCTCTCCAAACGATTTTAAAAATTGCTCCTTTAACTGCGCCAATTGCTCCGCAGGAAGCTCTGTGAAATGACTTAACACATCATCGATCAAAAATTCAATATTCTTTACATCCGTTATCTGCCCGATTTTCGTCATGGTGATTTGAAATGGCTTATTCACCATTTCTCCCAACATCGCAGAAAACGCATCACCCTTGTCCTTTTTCTCAGAATCAAATTTGACGGAACCCTGAGGAAGCGCCATCGCCATTGACAAACTTTTGTATTGAACATCCATCTTATAGTCCTTTTCACTGACCGACTTCACCAGGTAAGTCAATCTTCCACCCAAGGTGACATCAATGTTGATTTTCTGACCGTTTATATCCTGAATTACAAGGGCTTTTGACTGCATGAGCTGCGGATATACCTTCCCCAATTCCAAGTTCAACTTTAATTCAACCGACTGTCCGTAAGCTGATCGCAGGCACATCAATGCCAGCAGTGTGTAGATTATTCTTCTTGCCATTGAATTGATAAAGGTACAATTCTTTCCCGCAAAGCCAATCAAACAAGAGCTTCAAATACCTATGAGGAAACAATTTAACCCATGATCCGTATTTTGCTCATTTTTCTATCCTACATTATTTAATTTCAATAGATTCTCCTAAAAATTTCGGCTCTTTGTGAATCATCAAATCTAGGAAAACTTTCACGCGAGCAAACTTTTCCCTAATGTTTGTCTTGAATCCATTGTACACATCAACGTCTGTCGCATTGTATCCAATCGCTTGAAGATTCATTTTCATTGCAATAAATATTGCTCTTCTGTTGTGAAAATCTTGCGATATTATAGTGAAATTATTTTGTCCGAAGATTTTGTTCATTCGAATAACTGAATCATAAGTCCTAAAACCAGCATAGTCCAAGAATATTTTCTCTTCAGGGATTCCTCGCAGTAATAATTCTCTTTTCATGTCTTGCGGTTCATTATAACTCAATTTTCGATTGTCTCCACTAATAACGATGAATTCTATTTTCTTGGCATTATACAAATCAACTGTAGCTTGAATCCTATTTTCAAAGTATTGATTTAATTCACCAGATCGCAAGTATTTTGAGGTTCCCAAAAGTAGACCAACCTTATTCTTTGGAATACTATTAACATCCTTATAGACTAAATCCTTAGTAACTTTTTCTATCCTGCGATTTGCAATCCAAGTAACCAATGATATTAGAATCAATCCCAAAAGCAAAAACCACTTGATTTTCTTCATAATACTTGTTAGTAAAATTTATATGGTAAACAACGTTTTAGAGCTTGGCGAAGAAGCGAATTTCGAAGCACAAAAGTTGATACGAGCTAGAATTCTCAATCAACCAATGAACCGCTAATCTCTTGTAGCTGCTGTTATGTGTAGCCTTTCCTGTCATTTCGTTTTTAGTAATTCAATATAGTTTGGTTCTTCAAATTGTAGTTCGAGTTGTTTTTGTGTCTCACAGTTGTTAATAATTAATGGAACACTTTTTATTTTATCAGCCGATATCATTAAATAATAATTCTTGTCTGCTCCATTGTTTATTTCTTCAAAAATAGCAATGCCCTTATTCCTGTCTATGATATGAATTAAAAGCTTTCGGTTTTTGTGATAAATACCACTCAGTTTAAACTCATAGGTGTTGTCATTAATTTTCTTTTGTTCTAAAATTTTATTAGCAGTTGGTCCTTCCCCCCACCAGTCTATATATGTTGTGTCATTAATTGAAGCCCTAAAATGAGTATAAAAATCACAAGGATGATATGCGTAAAAATTACCTTTGTATTGCTTCAATGTCACCCATTTAGACAAAGGAATTACAGGTGTTTTTTTAGTTAGTATCTGTTTGTTTTCTTTCAAATAGTCAGTTGAATATTTGTAACTCTCATTGTCAAATTGACTAAAATTCCAATAATTTATATTGTCATAAAATTTGCTATTTCTGTTATTGTCAATATAAATTGATTGCGCAGACCCAAGTAAACTGTTTTTTTCAATAAAAACGGTGTCTATAGAGTTCACTTGTCCGTAAAGAGGAAAAGTCAGCCCAACTATTACTATTGTGAATATGTTTCCAAATGTCTTCTTAAGATTACACATAACTAGATAATACGAAAGTACGAAACTTCTTCGATTTTATATTTTACTTGCAACTAACTGATTTAAAAGGACTAACGCAGTATAAAAACCACGCATAAGTGATTGTAAATTAATCACACAGATTGCGTCAATCACTATAGAATTTTATACTATTAACGCAAATGCCTCGCCGCAAAGTCTTTCCAACTTCCCAAACAAGTATCGGCCATCGGCATTTTGATGCTCCAGTTGGGTAGGTTGTTTACACTCGGTTTGATCTCCGGCACCATCGGTTTCGTAACGCCCGTTTGAATGCGGTCCATGTACTGAAATGCCAAAATCTTCTCCGCCGTTTTCTTTGCGATGAACTGCCGAATATGCGCATCCACATGCTCCGTGGGATACCACTGATCCGTATAATGCTCACCGCCCGCCCAAGCCCCATACGCCCGCGGCCCATCCACATAACCCACCTTGAAATTGCCCTGCTTGTATTCCTTCTCCCAACCCGCAAATCGCTTCCGCAAGAATTCCATATTGTAATCCATCAACTGCGTTAACTCCTCCCCAAACAAACGATTCGCATGATCGTAATTGGGCATCAACAACACAAATACCACATTCACCTGCTCCCGCTTGCACTTCTCCACAATCGCATCCAACGCCTGTACCCGCGGATTCTCCTCGTCCAACAAAAACGCAAACTCCTTCAAATAGGCCTCCGCCATCGGCATCACCCTCGCCAAATCGGCATCGCCCGAT
>JAIYBO010000021.1 GCA_027488495.1 Bacteroidota bacterium
GCGCAAGAATTCCTCTAAATCATAAATCTTGGGTATGGCAATGCCCGATTTGGGTTTCTCAAAGGCGGGCGATTGAATTTCAAAGGTATCCTCCGTTACAGGGGTGAATTTGCCACTGTAGGCAATGGGTTCTGGGGTTTCGGGTGCTACCGGTTCAAAGAGGGCCGTTTCAAAAGTGAGTGGCTCAAAGTCGAAGGTGGTTCCCATGGCTTCTGCCAAGTTGTATTCCGGGATCGGTTCTGGAATCGTTGCAGAAATCGGTTCTGGATTTGTTACAGCTACTGGCTCTGGAATATACTCCGGGGTTGAAGTTGTTGTCGGTTCTGGAATCGTTGCAGAAATCGGCTCTGAGGTAGGTGCGAAAACTGGACGACTCTCTATCGCCTCTGGATTTGCCACTTCGATTTCCTTGATCTCCGACATAGAAACGGGGATGTCTGAAGTTGATTCAACGGTTGGCTCGACGATTGTTAGCACAGCAGGAATTTCTCGCTTTGCCTCTATTTCAATCGGGGTCTCAATGGCCGTTTCTAGATGTACTTGATCCTGCGACTGGGTTGCGTAATAAAGCCATTCTCGATTGCTGATGCGCATCGCCGCTTGGGTGATGGCTTCTTTGGTGCGAAAATCGTTTTGTGCTTGTCGGTAAATGGCCAACAACACAAAGGGGGTGCTGAACCAGGGGAAAATCTCCACCATGTTTTCCAATTCGGCGGCCGTGGTGGCGTCGATTTGAGAAGGGTTTTGAACGATATGGTTGAGTTTCTGTTGGTTCACCAGTCTAGTGCTACGGCGGCAAAGATTTGCTGCACAATTTGGGTTTGAATTTCTGTACTCAGCGATTCTTCTACGCTTTCAAAGGTAGAAGTTGCATCGAATATTTTGAAAAAGGAAAAGTCACGGGCGAAGTTTTTCTCTGGATATTTTTCGCAAGTAAATTCAACCCGTACACGAATGTTGAATTGGTTTTGGGCGGTACCGATATCGGCATTCAAGGAGGCGGGGACAATGGAATAGTCTACAATGGATCCGCCAAATTTGTAATCGCCATCGCCGTTGGTGAGTGCCAAGCGGGTTTCGGTTTGAAATTTGGATTTGAGTTTTTCGGTGAAACTCATGCTCAGTTGCGGATTTACGATGGCTGCTTCATTGGCGAAAAAGTCTACCGAGAATGTGTTGATGTCTGCCGGGATGTTCGCGCCTTTGAAATCGTAGAATTTCCAAAAGGGCTTGCAACTGGAGGCGGTGAAAACGATCAGGCAGAGCATCGCCCCAAACAGCACAACGCGGGCGCTGGGCCATTGGAAAATAAAGCTATGGGTGTTGTCGGTTCTCATTCCAATTCGTATTGTTTGATTTTACGATACAGTGTGCGTTCCGATATGCCCAATTCATCGGCGGCTTTTTTGCGCTTGCCGTTGTTTTTAGTGAGGGCTTTTTTGATCATTTCAATTTCTTGCGCTTCCAAGCTGAGGTTGCTGCTGATGGGGTATGAAATGGCTTCTTGGAAATCGTCTTCGTCGTGGTCTTGCGCCTGTATAATGATGGGCTGGCCGCTGTTTGGGGCGCTAGAGGGCATGGTGTTCGATTCGCTGCTGTAGTTGGATGGTTGCGAAAAGCTGGGTGTCATTGGGACCGCGTTGTTTGGGGTGACGCTCAAGCTGGTTCCCATGGAATTGGGCATGTTGCTGCTCATGGCACTGGCGGTGGCTGCTGCGGCACGTGCATCGAGGTTGCCTTCCAATAGTCCAAAAACCACTTTTTTGAGATCGTTCACATCGCGCTTCATATCGATCAAAACCTTGTAAAAAATGTCTCTTTCGCTCATGCCTTCGGTGCCGTCCATTTTGCCCAAAAGCATTGGAAGTGGCGGTTCTACGTGGGGGATGTATTTGGCGATGACATCGGCATGAATGAAGGGGCCGTTCTCGAGGACACAAATTTGATCGGTTACGTTTTTAAGCTGTCGAACATTGCCCGGCCAGGGGTAGTTGATGAGCATGTGTTGGGCGTCTTCGCTGAGTTCGAGCAGCTGGCTGTGATGGGTTTCGGCGAAGTCGGAGGCGAATTTGCGGAACAGCAGGTAGATGTCTTCCTTTCGCTCGCTCAATTTGGGCACGCGGATGGGCACTGTGGCCAATCGGTAATATAAGTCTTCACGGAATTTGCCTTGTCTGGCTCGTTCCAATAGGTCTCTGTTTGTGGCGGCAACCACGCGAACATCGGTTTTTTGCACCACCGAACTACCCACTTTGATGAATTCGCCATTTTCCAAAATGCGCAACAATCTGGCTTGGGTGCTGAGGGGCAATTCTCCCACTTCATCCAGGAAAATGGTGCCACCGCTCACGGTTTCGAAATATCCTTTTCGTTTGTCGGTAGCGCCCGTAAACGCCCCTTTTTCGTGGCCAAACAATTCCGAATCGATGGTTCCTTCGGGGATGGCGCCACAGTTTACCGCGATGAACGGTGCGTGTTTTCTGGCGCTTAAATGGTGGATGATTTTACTGAAACTCTCTTTACCAACACCGCTTTCCCCCAAAATGAGTACGTTCATATCGGTGGGTGCCACCTTCACTGCAGTTTCAAGCGCAGTGGTAAGCAACGGTGAATGACCTATGATGCTAAATCGCTGTTTGATGATTTGTAAATCCATACCTCTCTCTACTTTTACAAAGATACAACAAAACTGACAGTTTGTCATATTGTGTGCTATGTCACAAACCCGAAAACCGATGGACTTGATGGCCGGTGCGACGAACGCATTGAATGTGAATAACCTGTTTGGATTTATTGCTCAAAAATGGCTTGTTTTGAAGTTGCATCATGGATCACGAAGAAGAACTGGAAACCAACAACACAGAATCGGGTACATCGAACACTGGCGGGCATCTCGGTGAGGTTCGTGCGGTGGGCGGCATGTACAAGGATTGGTTTGTTGAATACGCCAGTTACGTGATTTTGGAGCGTGCGATCCCTGCTTTGGAAGACGGTTTGAAGCCGGTGCAGCGCAGGATTTTGCATGCTATGTACGAGATGGACGATGGTCGTTACAACAAGGTGGCGAACATCATTGGGTCTACCATGGCTTATCACCCACACGGAGATGCGGCCATTGGCGATGCCTTGGTGAATTTGGGTCAGAAAGAATTGTTGATAGACACCCAAGGTAACTGGGGGGATGTTAGAACGGGCGATAGGGCAGCGGCGCCTAGGTATATTGAGGCTAGGTTGAGTGCGTTTGCGAAAGAGGTTGCGTTCAATGAAAAGACCACCAATTGGCAGTTGAGTTACGACGGTAGGAAGCGCGAGCCGGTGACATTGCCAATGAAATTCCCATTGTTGTTGGCGCAGGGCGTTGACGGTATTGCGGTGGGATTGAGTACGAAGATTATGCCCCACAATTTTGTGGAATTGTGTGAAGCGAGCATTGATGTTTTGCGCGGCAGAAAGGTGAATTTGTTGCCAGATTTTCCAACCGGTGGTTACGCGGATTTTTCCATGTACAACGAAGGTAGGAAAGGTTCTAGGATTCGGGTTCGCTCAAAAATCGAAGAGAAAGACAAGTCTACTTTGTTGATCAAGGAAATTCCGTTTGGTACCACCACGGGTTCGTTGATAGAAAGTATCATCAAGGCCAGCGATAACGGTAAGATTAAGGTTAAAAAGGTGGTTGATAATACTGCCAAAGACGTTGAGATTGAGGTGCAATTGGCGCCCGGTATCAGTCCGGATTTGGCGATCAATGCATTGTATGCCTTTACCGATTGTGAAGTGAGTATTTCGCCATTGGCTTGTGTGATTCACGAAGACAGGCCAAAGTTTATGGGTGTGAACGACATCCTGAAGGCTTGCACGCAGAATACCTTGGATTTGCTTCGCAGGGAGTTGGAAATTGAGCTCGGCGAACTGGAAAACAAGTGGCATTTTTCATCGTTGGAAAAAATCTTTATCGAAAAACGCATTTACCGCGACATTGAAGAATGTGAAACGTGGGAGGCGGTGTTGTTGGCCATCGATAAGGGGCTAGAGCCGTATAAGTCGTTGTTCCGCAGAGAAATCGTGCAAGACGACATCGTTCGGTTAACAGAAATCAAGATCAAGCGCATATCGAAGTTTGACAGTTTCAAGGCCGATGAGTACATCAAAGGTTTGGAAGATGATATCGCTGAGGTAAAGAATCACCTCGACAATTTGGTGGACTATGCGGTTGAGTATTACAAGCGTTTGTTGAAGAAGTATGGCGTTGGCAAAGAGCGCAAAACGGAAATCCGCGCTTTTGATACCATTGAAGCCAATGTGGTTGCGGTGGCGAATGTGAAGTTGTACGCCAACTTGAAAGAGGGTTTCGTGGGAACAACCCTGAAAAAAGAGGAGTTTATTTGTGATTGTTCAGACATTGACGATGTGATTGCGTTTAGGGCAGACGGGAAGTACAGCATCGCCAAGGTAACGGATAAATATTTTTACGGTAAGGATTTGATTCATATCGATATATGGCGTAAGAACGACGAGCGAACCACTTACAATGTGGTGTATTGGGATGGTGAGGCCAAAAAAGTGATGGCCAAGCGTTTCAATGCTACGGGGTTGATTCGTGAGAAGGAGTATGTGTTTTCGAGCGATCACGCCAAATCGAACATTTTGTATTTTTCTGCCAATCCCAATGGGGAGGCGGAGCGAGTGACGTTGCATTTGAGTGCGATGGCCAATGCGCGGATTAAGAGCATCGAATATGATTTCTCGAAGTTGGCGATCAAAGGCAAAAGTGCGCGAGGCAATCAGATCACGAAATATCCCATTAAGCGGGTTGATTTGAAGGAAAAGGGCGGCTCTACGTTGGGCGGTGTGAAGATTTGGTGGGATGATATGACGGGTCGTTTGAATGGCGATGCAAAAGGTCAGTTCTTGGGAGAGTTTGAGGGTGATGACAAGGTGTTGGTGATTTATAAGGATGGTCATTACGAGTTGTCGAACTACGAATTGATCAATCGCTTTGAGCCCGATACGGTCTATTTTATTCAGAAGTATTACGATGCCCAGGTGATTCAGGTGGTGTATTTGGAGGGTAAATCGAAGTTGCAATATGTGAAGCGGTTCTTGATTGAGACATTGACGATGGGCAAGAAGTTCTCGTTCATTGGCGAGGAGAAGGGCGCTGAATTGTTGGTGGCTACTACGTCGGCCATGGCTGAAGTGGAGTTAACCACGGAGAAGAAGAGCGGTGAGAAGGTTGTGGAGGTGTTGGTTTTGGATGAATTCATGGATGTGAAGGGATGGAAGGTGTTGGGGAATCGTTTGAGTCAAGACAAGGTGAAGAAGTTGGTGTTGAAGAGCGCGAAGGTGGGTGAGGCGCCGGTGGTAGAGGCCAAGACCATCGCATCGGAGTACATTGATATGGATGGTGGCGACGAGGATATGGGTGATTCGGGGGATGAGGGCGATGAAGGAACTTCGGACCAGGGCGGTGGAACAGTAATTTTGGGCGGTGATGGGTCGCCTCAATTGAATTTATTATGAGTCAGAGAATTTGTCCTTCCGGCTGGAAAGACTACGAATTGATCGATGCGGGGGGCTTTGAGAAGTTGGAGCGATTTGGCGCGTGGATTTTGCGCAGGCCAGAGCCGCAGGCGATTTGGGATAAGAGTTTGAGTGAGAAGGAGTGGCAGAAGTTGGCCCATGCGAGTTTTGTGAAGGCGGTGGGTGCGGATGCGGAGAAGGGGCAGTGGTATTTGAAGCCCAATATGGCGGATCGATGGTGGATACAATACAAGCAGGGCGGTTTGAACTTGAAGTTTCGCTTGGGATTGACCTCGTTCAAGCACGTGGGTTTGTTTCCGGAGCAGGCGGCGAATTGGGATTGGATCTATGAGAAGGTGAAGGGTTTGGAAGTTGGTGAGAAGCCGAGGGTATTGAATTTGTTTGCTTACACGGGTGGGGCCTCTTTGGCGGCATGTGCTGCAGGTGCTGATGTAACGCACGTGGATAGCGTGAAGCAGGTGGTATCGTGGAGCAGAGAGAATATGGAGGAGAGTGGTTTGAATGGGATTCGATGGGTGGTAGAGGATGCGTTCAAGTTTGTTCAGCGGGAGGTTCGCAGGGGCAAGACGTATCATGGAATACTGCTCGATCCCCCGGCCTACGGCCGGGGCCCCGATGGAGAAAAATGGCTGCTCGAAAAGCAACTCAATGAATTGATGCAAATGTGTGGTCAGATTTTAGAACCCTCGGGCTTTATGTTGCTCAATTTGTATAGCATGGGATTCAGTGCCATGGTGGCTGAAAATTTGGTGAGAAAACACGTGAAAACATTGGGTGTTAAATCCATGAATAGCGGCGAATTGTATTTGCGCGAGCAGTCTGGTAACGCACTGCCTTTGGGTACTTTCGTTCGTTTGTAACGGGGGTTGGTTTCATTTTTTGGTAAAATCGTCGAAACTTTGCGGTCTTTGAGCGAAAGCCATCGCCCCAGTAAATAAGCCATGATTCTTGGTGTATTTTTGCTTCAATGAGTACGGTTATTGAAGCCATCAACGTCTGTAAGACCTTCGGCGAACAACGCGTTTCCAAAAACATTTCTTTGGCGGTGAGAGAAGGTAGCATTTACGGGCTCTTGGGTCCGAACGGCGCCGGAAAAACTACGCTAATTCGCATGTTATCGACCATCACGCAACCCGATTCCGGGGAGATACGTTTTCGGGGCGATGATTTGAAGGATGTCCACGCGCATCAAATGGGGTATATGCCTGAAGAGCGGGGATTGTATAAAAAGATGACGGTGGCTGAACAGCTGTTGTTTTTTGCAGAACTGCGGGGTTTGAGCAATCGCGATGCGAAGGCGGCCGTGAAACATTGGTTACAGCGCTTGGATATGATGGATTGGGCGCGCAAAAAGGTGGAAGAGATAAGCAAAGGCATGGCGCAAAAAGTGCAATTCGTTTCTTGTGTGTTGCACAATCCCAAACTATTGATTTTGGATGAGCCCTTTAGCGGGTTTGATCCGGTGAATGCCGATTTGATCAAGGATTTGATTTTGGAGTTGAAGCGCGGTGGGACGAGTGTGATATTTTCCACGCATCGGATGGACAATGTTGAGAGTTTGTGCGACCATTTGGCGATCATTCACAAGGGGGAGAAGGTGTTGGACGGCAGTGTGAGTGAAATTCGCAGGAACCATTTTACGGGGATGTACGATGTGGGCTATCACGAGGAAGTGGTGTGGGATTTGGGTGAGGCGGCGCCTTTGTCGATGGAGAAAAACAGCGATGGCAAGGTGGTATATCGCTTTCAAACGTCGGAGGTGTTTACGCCGGAACATTTGTTGAGCGCTGCGATGTTGAAGGGGAAGTTGGTGCATTATACCGAGCACATTCCGAGCATCCATGAGATTTTTGTAGATACTGTTTCTAAAGGGGGTGCACCCATCGCCTTGTAAAATTATTTGAACCAACATGAAAAACATTTTTGTCATTTTTAAACGCGAATATTTAACCCGGGTAAAGAACAAGACCTTCATTTTGATGACGTTTTTGGCGCCATTGCTGATGGTGGGGTTTTATGCGGCAACCATTTATATTGCTACTGAGACGGGCGACGACAATCGCAGTAAAACGGTGTATTTGACCGATTACAATCCAACGTTGATGTTGAGCAACAATCCCCCGGCGAATTATGTGTTTTTGCCTGCGCCGAGCAACGAGGATTCTGCCATTGCGGATGTGAAGAGCGGGGTGGTTTTTGGCTGGTTGAAGGTGGAGGATAGAGACGTTCGTGTGATCGATTCTGCCACTTATTATACGGCTGAAACGCCTTCTTTGGTGGAGATGGAAGGTCTGAAATCTTGGATAGAGGGCAAAGCGAACAAGCATCAATTTGCGAAGTTGGGATTGCGGGAATCACAGATAGACAGTGCGCAATCGAGTTGCGACATTGTTACGAAGGAGGTGAGCAACAGCGGCGATGTGCAGGAGAGTTCTAGCGCACTGAAGAGCGGGATTGGGTTTGCGTTGGCGTTTATGATTTACATTTTCATTTTTGTGTATGGTTCGATGGTGATGCGATCGGCGATGGAGGAGAAGACCAATCGGATTGTGGAGGTGATTGTGAGTTCTGTGAAGCCGTTTGATTTGATGATGGGTAAGATTTTGGGCGTTGCGGCGGTGGGTTTAACCCAGTTTGTGGCGTGGATTGTGTTGGCGGTGGGCTTGGTTTTTGGGATCAGTGCGTTGTTCTTGAATTCGGGCAATGGGATGAGTACCCAGGAGGCGGTGCAGAAGGGGATTGAGGCAAGGACGGGTATGGCCACTGTGGGTATGGATGGTGGCGCAGTTGCTGGGGAGTCGGGATCTGGCGTGGCCAGGGATTTGGCGGCGGAGTTTACGGAGCCGCTCAGCAATCTGCCTTATTTTGAGATCATTGCGGTGTTCTTGTTGTTTTTTGTGGGGGGATACTTGTTGTATTCAAGCTTTTTTGCGGCCATTGGGTCTGCGGTGAATCAGGAATCCGATGTGCAGCAATTCATGATGCCGGTAACCCTGCCGTTGGTCTTTGGCTTTGTGATTGCCCAAACGGTGGCGTTGAAAGCCCCGCATGGTGCGATGGCGAAATTGTTCTCGATGATCCCGCTAACCAGTCCGATCGTGATGGTTGTACGCGCGCCATTCGGAGTGCCTTTTGGGGAGTTGGCTTTGAGTTTTGGGTTGTTGGTGCTGATGTTTGTGCTGATGGTATGGCTGAGTAGCCGCATTTATCGCATCGGAATTTTGAGCTACGGAAAGAAGCCCACTTGGAAGGATTTGTGGAAGTGGTTGCGCTAATGCGTTGACGCTAAATGGAGGCGCGGAAGTGGAAATGTTAATTCGCGCGGAAGTTGATGTGTTCACGCGCTATGGGCTTGGCCTAGAGGGTATAAGTTAGGCCGTAGCTGAAGCCGATGGAGTTGATGCCCAGGCCGAGCTCTGCGTGATAGCCAAAATTTCTGGTGGCTTTGAAATGTTGTTTGATGCCGAGCACGGTGAGTTGGAATCCATTCATGTCTACACCGCCGTTGAATGCCGGGATGTACGAACTGGATGTATCGTAATTCATGCGCACCGTATTGTAATCGATTCGGCTATTACCCAAGGCGATGCCTGAATACAGGGCGTAACTACTTTTTGGGGTGTTTTTAATTTTCCAGGCGTAGTCGATGCTGGCCA
>JAIYBO010000100.1 GCA_027488495.1 Bacteroidota bacterium
AAAGCCGTTTTCAATTCGGTATTTTGGAAAACGTTATAATCCTGATCAGCGGCAGTTTTATGTGGCACAAATTGCAGTATTGGATAATCGCAAGGATATCGGGGTGTTGACGGTAGGTATGTCGAAAGAGAATACAACTTATTTTGAGCCGGGTACGGGTATGGCTCCAGGATACAATGGCAAGTATGATACGCTTTTGGTTTCGGATAAGGGCCATCATTATTTGCTATACGAGAGTGAAAACGATCATCGCGTTGGTTTGATTTCAAAAAAGGCAAACATCCTTGAACTCGAGTGGAAAATTTCAGGCGTCAATTTCAATCAAACGAAAGATCTTTCATTCAACGAGATGAAGAAATCCACTCTCTATTTTATTATTCTTCTCGACAGAAACTTGGATGGAATCATCGACGAAGGTGAATTGAAGGTGGTAACTGTAAATTTCAAACCTTGAAGGCGGTTTGCATCGTTCAAATCCTAACAGGTGATTTAAAATGAATAATCGATTGGTTTCCGGTTTTGGCAAGAAAATGCACTTCACATGTTAATAAGAAATATTACCAATGGCTTTATGAAGGCACTCGGCGTTTTCATGATATTCATTGCCTTGTACTTTATTGCGGCATTTGCCCTTTCGTCGGTTCCGGTGAATGCGGACTTTAAGGAGTGTGAGAAGGAAGCAGTGGAAATCCATATTCTAACAAATGGGGTGCATACGGACTTGGTGCTTCCGTATCGAAATCAATATATGGACTGGAGTAAATGGGTGAATCCATCGCATACGAAATCGGGCGATAGCAGTGCGGTGAACGTGGCTTTTGGCTGGGGCGATAAAGGGTTTTATTTGGAGACCAAAACGTGGGATGAATTGAAATTTAGTACTGCATTTAAGGCCGTATTTTACCTCGGTTCCTCGGCGATGCATGTATCGTTTCACAAGAAATTGCGCGAGACTGCATCGTGCAGAAAAATCTGTGTGAGCAAGGAAAGTTATCTCAAATTGGTTGAGCATATTACTGAGAGTTTTGATGCGGATTCGGTGGGTGTTCCGAGGCAGATTGCCGGTGCCGCGTTCACAAACCACGATGCGTTTTATGAGGCCAAGGGCAAATACAGTTTGTTTTATACATGTAACACTTGGGCCAATGATGGACTGAAATCGGCCGGACTCAAAGCGTGTTATTGGACAGTATTCAAGGGTGGGATATTTGATCAATACCAAGTTGAATAAATACCTGAAATCAATCAACCCTTCGTAAATCGCCAAGTGAGGCCGAAGAGGAAGTTGCGGGGGGCTTGAGGGAATACGAAAACCTCCTGCGTGATATCTCTTGAGCCGTACATATATCCGTAGGTGTATCCATTGCTCACGTATCGCGCCGAAAACATGTTGTTGCATTGCGCCTTTAACGCCAACGACGTACCGCCCCGGAATTTGTGCGTGTAATTCACCGTTAACTCGCTGAATTTGTAAGGGTTCAAACTGCGTGATACATCGCCCGTGTTATCCAAAAACTGTCGGCCCACCCACTTGCTCAACCACGCCACATTCCACTTCTTGATCTGGCCTTGGAGTCCCAAAGCCGCTACCATGTTGGGTGAATAAGCAATGGGGGCATTCTTGTATATCGTATCAACCGGAATGCCGCTGCCGTAATCCTGCCAAGTCACCTTGGAGTTGGGGATGATGTTCTGACTCAACGATAAATTACCAATCAAATGCACGTAGTGACGTTCAAAATAGGCGTGGTTGGCCACGGAAATATCCTTTTGCCACAGCACATACTGTCCTTCGAATTCCAAACCGCGACGGAAACTCACATCCACATTTTTGCGCAACGGGGTACCTACATCGTTTACCGCACCCGTTAACACCAACTGATCTTTGTAGTGCATGTAATAGGCATTGATGCGGATGTGGTTGTCGCTGCTTTTCCCGTTGATGGTTGGCAGCGCTGGGAAGTTTGATAGGTAAGACAACTCACCGTTGATCATTCGCTCAGGCCTTGGAACATCGCCACTGAGGTTGTCGGTGAAATCTGAACGAGACGGTTCGCGATTGGCCACGCCCACGTATCCGGTGATGTGATGGTATGTGGCGTGCTGCAATTGGAATCCCGCTTTGGGGTTGAAAAACAAGAAATTGCCTTTGAAATCGATGGTTCGGAGGTCGTTGTCTGTGCCGCTGCCCACGTGATTCACCTTGCGCAATTGCATGTCGGCATACACACTTCCTCGGGTTTTATCGTTCTGTCCGATAGCCACCCTGCGGTTAAATTTCACAAAAGCGTTCACATCCGATTTGTTGCCAATGCCGCGATAGTACTCCCGTGGTGGGTTTTGTTCGGGGGTTGACAGTGCCAAAATTTTTGTTACCTGTCCGAAATGGTTTCCATAATATTGGTTCGCACCGAGTCCAAACAGCCAATTGTTTTTGTTTTGTTCGATGCTGTGGTGCAGATTTACGCCGATGAGGTTGTTTCTTAGCCAACGGCGACGTACCAGATCAGACGCAGAAAGGAGCACCGTGATGTTGGTGTCGCCCGCCATGCGAATGGGAGGGATGTTGTATTTTGAAAAGGCATCGCCATAGCGAAACTGCTCGAAGTAACCCGTTCCGAAAGTGTGGTAGAGCGTGGCTGCCCATTGTTTGCGGTGGTGGCGTTTGCCAAAGTAGTCGTGGGTAAGGTACAGGTGCTGGTGGTGCTGTTGGTAGTTGTCGACCTCGTTGTCGTAGGTGTAATAATTGTATCGGTTGGGATTGGCGTTGAACAGGTTTGAACTGTCGATGCCGTTGCGATAGGTGGCCCCTTGGAATCCACTGTTGCGCAAGTAATGATTTTGGAGGGCCGCGAAATTGGTGGAATCGTAGGTTTGTCCGAGGTTATACTTTTCGATGGGCACACCCCACCAAGCTTGGTAGGTGGTTTCTTTGCCGCCGAAGGCCAAAAACTTTACGCGGGTATAGTGATAATCGGTGACTTTCGGTCGTTTATCATTTGGCAAAACATTGTCTTTATCTGCCGGCATTTTACGGGGTTTCGGGGTCTTTTTCTCGTAGGCGATGGCGGTTTGATAGCCCAGTAAATTTGAGGATGCGCGGTCTACGAATCCATTGGAGAGGATTTCTGAGAGTCGGGCAGAGATGAACAAGGTTTCTTGGTTCGACAATTTGATGGGTTTGAGGGCGCCTTTGAGGGTGGTTCTGATGGTGCCGAAACTTCCAAGGCTCTGATCGATCTGGTAGTAGGGTGCATTGCTGTTGGTTTCGGTTCCGATGGCCAAGGTAGCACCGAACGCACCAGCCCCGTGGGTTGAGAGTCCAGCCCCTTTGGTGAGCGACAAACTACCGATGGATGAGCTCAAATCGGGCATATTTACCCAGAATGTACCTTGACTTTCGGCGTCGTTGATGGGAACACCATTGATGGTGATATTGGTGCGGGTGGCATCGGAACCACGCACGCGAATACCGGAGTAACCGATGCCGTTTCCTGCGTCTGAGGTGGAGATGACATTGGTGAGAGATTGGGTGAGGAAGGGGATATCGCGACCCAAATTTTGCACTGAAATGGGGTCTTTTCGTTGGATGCTAACCACTTGTATCGCACTGATACTGCTATTTCGTTTGCCCAAATTCACGGCGTTGACCATGGCCGCTTCGATGGATTCTACCTCGGTGGCGGAATCGTTTTGAATGGTCGCAGGTTGTACGGTCGCGGATTTGTTGGATGCGTTATTCGACGTGTTGTTCCCAGAAGTGGTATTGGCATTGGTTTGCTGTGCCGATAGGTTGTTGAAAGCTTGCCCCAGTAGGACGAACAGCAGGGTGAAAATCAGGTTTTTTTTCATGGATGAATGGTTTTTTCATCCGGAGCACAGCTAAAGGGGCGGTGACATTTCCTTGCGCAGGCATTATCCTGATCAAGTTGGCGGGTATAATCTCAGCGCTCGATTAGAGGCACCCCGAATGATGAGGCAAAGATAGGGTTTGGTTTGTATTTTTGTTGATAA
>JAIYBO010000147.1 GCA_027488495.1 Bacteroidota bacterium
CCCTTGAGACGATTTGGCCTTTCTCGCAGAAAATCATTCATGTGGGGACAGCTATCGGGTGCTGTAGAACCACTGGCAGCCATGTTGGGCGTTGGACTGGTGATGATTGCAACGCCGATTTTACCCTATGCACTGGCCTTTGCCGCCGGCGCAATGATTTACGTAGTTGTAGAAGAAGTAATTCCTGAAAGTCAGCGCGATGGACATACAGACAAAGCCACACTGGGGCTCATGTTTGGATTTGTTTTGATGATGGCTTTGGACGTGGGCTTGGGCTAAACAATTGGAACACCTCTAGCTCACTCGATCAATGAACCCGATCGCCGCGAAGTTCTAAATTCGCCATGATTTCTGCTTCAACTAGAAGCATTTCTTCCCAACGCTGCTTCACTTGATCTTCGGGCAAATAGTGTTTTGCCAAATCAATAAACATGCGGTAATGTCCGGCCTCTGACACCATGAATTCATAATAAAACTTACGGAGGTATTCATCGTTACAGTACAAACTCAACAACCTAAATCGCTCGCAAGATCTGGCTTCAACCATCGCCGAAACCAACAAATATTCCATCATGGTTTGCTCCCTCGAGCCACCTTTGCGCATTTGATTGTGCAACGCAACCACATATTCATCTTTCCGCTGACGGCCCAAAGCCATACCACGCTTTTTCAATTCTTTCAATACTTTGCGAAAATGGCCCCACTCCTCGGCCACCAAAGGAGTAACCTCATCAACCAACTTCACATGATCTGAAAATTTCACAATCAGCGTAATGCCCATGGTGGCAGCTTTTTGTTCGCAGAATGCATGATCCGTTAAAATCTCTTCGATGGATTTTTCAGCCACATTCACCCAGCGTGGATCGGTTGGCAATTTCAAACCCAACATGCGCACAGCCTCTAGATTGGCCGACAAAGTAGTATTGTGGGCGGTGTCTAACTCTGCGCCCATTTCTGAAGTTGTAGAAGCATCGTCAATTACACCCTCCTCCGAAAAAAACTCGTCGGAATAGCCTGGGTGTGACACCGTTACATGTTGTTCTTTGGGTTTCATTTAACCTTCAATTTTGTTCACGCGATTCAAATGCCTACCGCCTTCAAAATCCATGTTCAAATAGGCGTCCACAATGGCAAAAGCCTTTTCTTGAGATATGAATCTAGCGGGCAAGCAAATCACATTGGCATCGTTGTGCTGTTTGGCCAAGGCACTGATTTCTGGCTCCCAACAAAGTGCGGCACGAACACCCACATGCTTGTTCGCCGTAATGCAAACGCCATTGCCACTGCCACAAATCAAAATACCACAATCGGCCGTTTTTGATTCAACCGCAGCACCTACTTTGTGCGCAAAATCTGGATAGTCTACGCTATCGGCAGAATCCGGACCCATGTCTTGCACGTTGTAGCCTTGTTCAACTAGGTAAACAAGCAAATCATTTTTCAATTCGAATCCCGCGTGATCCGATCCCAAAGCGATGGTTTTATTGTTCATTTTCTCGATTTTTTTCTACTCTTTTGGCCACCTGAATGCCCACCAAATACAATCCCATGAGCGGTGTTCCCAACAACAATTGACTAAATACATCTGGCGATGGCGTTGCGATACCCGCAATCAAGAAGATAATCACCACCGCATAACGCCAGTTCTTTTTCAAAAAAGCACTGTTTACGATGCCCAATCGGGCCAATACGTAAATCAATACAGGCAATTCAAACACCAACCCCGTTGCCAAGCTCATGAATGTCACAAAGCCCGTAACACTGGTTATGGTAATAATATTTTGAATTTGGGGATTCAGTGAATAACCCAACAAAAAATTCGATGCCAGAGGCACCAAAAAGAAATACGCAAAAAACAAACCCGTAAAAAACAACAAAGAAACCACACCCAAACTCCTGCGGGTCTTTTGAATCTCTTTCTCACTCAATGCAGGGCGGATAAAACTCCAAACTTGATATATAATATACGGAAAAGCAACCACAAATCCAACAACAAACGCAATTTTAAATGCGCTAACGAACTGACCTTGTATTTGTTGACTTTGCATCGACAACGGCGGGGGTGTCCAACAAAGTGCATCAGAATGGGTCAAAAATCGTCCAGCCTTACAAAAGAAACGATATCCAAAAAAATCAGGTTTAAACGGACTCAAAACAATCCAATCGAACAATTTTTCAACGTAGATGAAACCAATCACTGTGCCGGTGAGCACAACAATGGCCACGCGAAACAATCGCTTTCGGAGTTCATCGATGTGGTCGAAAAACCCCATATTCTTTTCGTAAGGATAAACTTCTTCCTGTTGATCTAAGGGCATGGTGTGCGAAATTCCTATGGCAAAATTACATCAACATACCGCCGCACACCGAAAGTGTTTGTCCGGTCACGTAGGCACTCATATCGCTGGCCAAAAACAAGCAAACATTGGCAACGTCTTCTGGGGTTCCACCGCGCTTCAATGGAATGGTTTCGGCCCACTGTTTGCGAACGTTTTCATCCAACGCATGTGTCATTTCAGTTTCAATAAATCCAGGAGCCACCGCATTGCATCGAACATTTCTACTGCCCAATTCCTTGGCGATACTCTTGGTAAATCCAATCATTCCCGCTTTTGACGCCGCATAATTCGCTTGACCCGCATTGCCCATAACCCCAACAACCGAAGTCATATTGATGATACTGCCCGCGCGATTGCCCAAAAAGTGCTTCAAAAAAGCTTTCGTGAGGTTAAAAGCCGACTTCAAATTGGTATTGATTACGTCATCCCACTGCTCCTCTGTCATTCTCAACATCAAGGTATCCCTTGTAATTCCGGCGTTGTTGATCAAACAATCAATTTTCCCAAAATCCGCAATCACGGTTTCGGCCAATGCCATACTTTGTTCAAAATTGGCAGCATCCGATTGATATCCTTTCACTTTCACCCCATACAAACTGGTTAATTCTTGTTCAAAAGCACGGGCTTTTTCTACCGAAGAAGCGAAGGTGAAGGCAATGTTACAGCCATTTTTGGCGAAAATCTCAGCAATTCCTTTGCCGATTCCTCGTGAGGCGCCTGTAATTAGAGCGGTTTTTCCTTGAAGCATGCTGCGAAGATAACTTATCTTCGCGAAATGCCCCATTGGTTGGATACGGGAATTGAGTATTTAAAAGGTGTTGGTCCACAAAGGGCCGAAGCCTTAAAGAAAGAACTCGGCATTCATACGTTGGGCGATTTGCTCAGTCACTACCCTTTTCGGCACGAAGACCGATCCCAAGTATACACCATTGCCTCTTTGCGCGGGGATGATGTATGGGTGCAATTGCAAGGCAAAATCAGGGCCATTGGCATCGCCGGAACCGGACAAGGACGAAGATATGTAGCCATTTTATCTGATGGCACAGCGGAAATCGAGTTGGTATGGTTCAAAGGCATTGTCTACGTTGATAAAATGCTAAATCCGGGTACAACCTACAGGGTTTACGGCAAAATCAACAACTTCAAAGGGAAAATGAGCATCGCCCACCCCGAATTGGACGCCCTGTTGCCCAACTCGCCCAGCCAGCCCCTCTCCATGGTGCCCGTTTATCCGCTCACAGAGGGCATGCGCAGAAAAAAATTGGAGAACAAATTCCTGGTCACAGCCGCGCAAAATGCTGTAACCAGCCCCCTCTTCAACATCCCCGAGAACCTGCCCAACGCCATACTAGAAAAATACAAATTCATTTCACGGAGAGATGCCATCAAAGAACTGCATTTCCCCCAAAACCTCTCTCGGCTGGAAGAGGCCAAGCGCAGGCTCAAATTCGAAGAACTTTTCTATCTTCAGCTCAGGCATCTATTGCTCAAAGGCTTTCGAAACAGAAACTACAAAGGGCTGATTTTCAACCATGTTGGCACCCATTTCAACGATTTCTACAACAATCACCTCCCCTTTGAACTCACCGGTGCGCAAAAAAGGGTTCTCAAAGAAATTCGAAACGATTTCAAAACCGGATTGCAATGCAATAGACTCATTCAAGGCGATGTAGGCTCAGGAAAAACCATGGTGGCCATGCTCAGCATGCTCATCGCCATCGACAATGGATATCAGGCCTGCATGATGGCACCCACAGAAATCCTTGCCACCCAGCACTTCGTAGGCCTCCAAGATTGGGTCAACAGCCTTGGTTTGCGCATCGAACTACTTACCGGATCAACCCCAAAGAAAAAAAGAGAACTGCTACTCAAAGACCTGTCAGAAGGCAACATCCATATCCTGGTTGGCACGCATGCACTCATCGAACAAGATGTGCAATACCAAAAATTGGGTCTAGTTGTCATCGATGAACAACACCGATTTGGCGTAGCGCAAAGGGCCAAACTGTGGAAAAAAGGACAATCGTTACCGCACATATTGGTCATGACAGCCACCCCCATTCCACGTACCCTGGCGATGACTGTTTATGGCGACTTGGAGGTGAGTGTGATCGATGAAATGCCAGCAGGTAGAAAGCCCATCGTTACAGTGCATAGGCAAGAATCGATGCGACCGGCCATCATGGACTTCATCAAGAACGAAATTGCAAAAGGCAGGCAGATCTACTACGTTTTTCCGCTCATCGAAGACAGTGAAAAACTGGATTTAAACAGCTTGATGAGTGGATACGATATGGTCAGTGGTTATTTGTCGCCGCCAGAATTCAAATACAGCATCGTACATGGCAAACTAAAACCGGCTGAAAAAGATGCGGCCATGAACCAATTCAAAAACCATCAAACCGATATTTTGATTGCCACAACCGTGATTGAAGTGGGTGTAAACGTGCCCAACGCGTCGGTTATGGTGATTGAGAATGCAGAACGATTTGGATTGGCGCAATTGCATCAGCTGCGCGGCAGAGTGGGCCGAGGCAATGAACAAAGTTATTGCATCCTCATTACCAAGCCCGGCTTGAGTGAAAATGGCTACAAGCGAATTGCCACCATGGTGAGAACCAATGACGGCTTCGAAATTGCCAAAGTAGACCTAGAACTGAGAGGTCCGGGCGAATTGGATGGCACAAAACAAAGCGGGGTACTTGAATTGAAGTTGGCCGATATTCGCCACGATGAATCCACTTTGATCGCCAGCCGGGTTGAAGCCCAATTGTGGCTAGAACGCGATGAACTGCTGCAAAACCCAGACAGCGAGCCCATTAAATCGGAATTGGCCAAAATCCCAAATCGCACCGTTTGGAGCAAAATCTCCTAACTCTCATCGCCCCGGAAAAAATAATTTGAACGAATTTTGGGTTAGTTGATTCTCAATCCAAATTGGAGCACTAATTTCACGACATCAAACGATGAAAATATTCTCAGAAATAGGCCGATACATTTTGTTCATGCGATTTGTATTTAAGCGCCCAGATAGAGGGAGGGTTTTTTGGAACATGTTGCTGCGCGAAATGAATTTGATTGGCATCGATTCATTGATTGTGGTGATATTGATTGCCACAATAACGGGTGCTGTAACCACGATTCAAACAGCGAGCCAGTTGGCCTCTGATTCAGGTATATTACCACCCAGCATGTTCCCCATGGCGATTGTAGGTTCTGTGGTGGGTTCTAGCTCTATCTTGGAATTGGCACCAACCATTACCTGTTTGGTATTGGCAGGAAAAATTGGGGCGAACATCGCATCCGAAATTGGCAACATGCAGGTAAGTGAGCAAATCGATGCGTATGAAGTGATGGGCATCAACTCCAAAGGATTTGTGTCGTTACCGAAAGTGGTTGCTGGCATCATCATGATCCCATGTTTGATCCTCGTTTCCAGCTTTTTATTGATATTGGGCGGTTTAATCGCCGCAAAACTTACCGGAATCATGACGATGGACGAATACGTTACCGGCCTCAGAAGTTCGTTTGTCCCCCACTATGCCAAAGTACTCATGGTGAAAAGCGTGGTATTTTCATTCATTATCACGAGTTTAAGTTGTTTCCAGGGATACTACACAGTGGGTGGCGCCTTAGAAGTGGGTGAAGCAGGCACAAAGGCTGTTACCAAAATTTGTGTCATGATTTTGCTATTCGATTTGATCATTGCCAAGTTGCTACTTTAATCTTTGACTAACCCAACGGGCATTTACCTCGAACACAAATGATTCAATTAAAAGACCTAAACAAGTACTTCGGAGATAAACACGTTCTGAAGAACATCAATGCAAACTTTTTACCCGGCGTTGCCAACTTGGTCATTGGCGCTTCCGGCGGAGGAAAAAGCGTACTTGTGAAAACCATGGTTGGGTTAGAAACACCCAGCAGTGGCAGTGTGCTTTTCGAAGACCGCGACTACAATCGCTTGGAATACGAAGAAAAACAAGTCCTGCGCAGAGAAATCGGGATGCTGTTCCAAGGCACCGCCCTATTTGATTCGCTCACCGTTGAACAAAATGTAGAATTCCCTTTGCTCATGTTTTCGAATATGACCAAAGAAGAAAGACAAGACCGCGTAAACAATTGCCTATCCCGCGTAAATTTGGTGAATGCCAACAAGAAAACGCCCGCTGAGATATCTGGAGGGATGAAAAAACGGGTGGGCATCGCCAGAGCCATCGCACTCAATATCAAATACTTGTTTTGCGACGAACCCAACAGCGGACTCGATCCTCTCACTTCTCGGGTGATCGATGCTTTGCTTGAGGACATCACCAAGGAGTTTGGCATCACAACCATCATCAACAGCCACGACATGAAAACGGTGAAGGAAATTGGCGAACACATCGTATTCATGCATCAGGGAGAAAAATGGTGGGAAGGCAGCAACAAAGATTTGGCCGAAGCACAAAAAAGCAACAAAGAATTGGATGCTTTTGTGAAAGCCAGTTTTTAATTTATCAATACTTAATTACCAAGCGTTCGCACTAGCGCTTCAACACCACCCGCTTCAATATCAAACGATTGGCGGCATCGTTTTCGAGGCCCTTCACCCAGGGTTGTATCAACCGAATGCTTTTATCGTAATACAGCGGCACCACCGGCACTTGATCCATCAAAATTTGATTGGCTTGTGCGATTTTTGTTTCCCTGTCGATTTTACTCATCGCACCAGACTCTATTTGATCGTACAGAGCATCAAAAGTGGCATCCTGAAAGTGAGAATAATTGGGTCCATTGGGCGATTGAAAGGGCTGATAAAAACAAGCCAAAAAGTTCTCCGCATCGGGGTAATCAGCGATCCAAGATCCGCGAAACAATTCCAACTGACCTTCGTCGCGCAGTTGCCTGAGCATCCCACCGGTTTGAATATCCACCTTCACCTTAATCCCCAATCGGCCCCAGGTTTCTTGTAAAAAAACCATCATATCCAAATAATCGGCCGTTGTAGACAATTTAATCTCTGGCTTCACCTTTTCACGACTGTATTGAGACAACTGAAATTCTTTCACAGCCATATCCCAAGCTTCTATGGCGGATCGCTCACTGATTGCAGATGATTGAACATTCAACTGGGGAGGCACGAAACCTCGATCTCCAGCAACGCCCAATCCATTTCGGAAAAACCGAACCAATTTGTTTTTATCTACTGAAAGCAACAGGGCTTTTCTCAAATGCACATCTTGCAACCAATTGGTTTTATTTGGAGCATCACCCAAATAACAACCGATGTATTCTGTATTGAGAAACGGCGTGATGATGGCCCCCATTTTCTTTGCGTATTTGGGTTTCAATTGGGCTTGCGGCGTTAACAATTCATCCTTAAAAGAGCCTTCCAATCCATTGAAAAAATCATAACTCCCAGCTACAAATTGCATAAATGCCGTTTGCTTGTTCTTCACGAAAGTTACATTCACCGCATCCAAATAGGGCAAATTCACCCCTTGAGAATCCTTTTCATGGTAGCGGGGATTTTTCCTCAACACCATTTTGATTTCTTCTTCCCATCGCCTGAGGTAAAACGGACCCGTACCAACTGGCTTTCGGGATAGTACTGATTTGTCTTGACCGGAGAATTCAACGGGAACCACATACCCGAAATTGGTGGCCAACAAGCTCAGCATAGACGCCGCGGGTTTTACTAAATTCAAGACGAACGTAGAATCGTTGGGGGCTTGAAAAGCCAAATTCAGATTGCTATCGAGCTTGCCCGAAAAAATCCAGGCCCCTGGCGAAGCGGTTTTGGGATCAGCAATTCTTTTGAAACTATATACAACATCCGATGCCTTGAGTTGACGATGACTCACAACACCCTCTTTATCCACAAAACAAAACTGAGCATCACTGCGCAAGTGAAAGGTATAGGTCTTGTTTTGGTTCGTAAGCTCCCATCGATAAGCCAAGGAGGGAATCGCTTGTAAATCAGCGTTTAAATCGACCAAACCATTGTAAATCTGTGAAACAATCCAAATTTCTGATTGTGATTTCACGAAGGCCGGATCCAAAGTTGTGACGGAAACATCTTCATTGTAATGAAACACCTGCTGTGGTGATTTTTTATCAACATTTTTACAACCACCCAAACCCAAAACTGTGAATAAAAGTACAATGCCCATTGAGTACAAATTCCCCCCAATGGAGATAAATTTGTTGTCCGCCTGATTTGAATTCTCACTCTTGATAAACCACATCACAAGTTGTTTTGAGCAACAAATGTATGGATATCACAGCGGAATGAATGACCGAGTACAGACGGAACAATCAACAAATCGTTGACATTGAACAAACAAGAATAAAGACACACACAGATATGGGAAAAATCATCGCCATCGCCAACCAAAAAGGCGGAGTGGGTAAAACCACCACCGCAATCAACCTTGCTGCCAGCTTGGCCGTGTTGGAGTATAAAACACTTTTAGTGGATGCTGATCCCCAAGCCAATTCATCTTCGGGCATTGGCTTCGACCCCAAAAACATCCGATTGGGATTGTATGAGTGTTTGGTGCAAGAAATTCACCCCCAAGATGTGATTTTGCATACCAACATCCCCTATTTGGATTTGTTGCCATCGAACATAGACTTGGTGGGTGCAGAAATTGAATTGTTGGACATGCCAAACCGCGAACGCATTATGCAAGGTTTGCTCAAGTCGATCCAAGGAAATTACGATTTCATCATCATCGATTGCTCACCCTCGTTGGGCTTGATAACGACCAATGCTTTGTGTGCAGCCAACAGCGTAATCATCCCTGTGCAATGTGAATATTTCGCATTGGAAGGATTGGGCAAATTGTTAAATACCATCAAAATCGTACAAAACCACCTCAACAAACACCTTGAAATTGAGGGCATATTACTTACCATGTACGATGGTCGTTTGCGACTTTGCAACCAAGTGGTGGAAGACGTTAAAACACATTTTCAAGACATCGTCTTTGATTGCATCATTCAAAGAACCACCAAATTGGGTGAAGCTCCGAGTTTTGGCGTACCTGTAATTCATCACGATGCTGATAGCAGAGGCTCTATCAACTACCTCAACTTGGCGAAAGAAGTATTAATTAAAAATGGATTGATTCAACCAGAAACAGAATTGGCATGAGCAGCACGATAAAAAAGAAAGCAGGATTGGGCCGCGGTTTGGGCGCCCTTTTGGAAAACGCGAACACCGATATCACCGCGAGTAGCAGCAATGCATTGGCAGGAAATGTTGCCATGATTCCCATCGCTAGCATCGAAGCCAACCCCTTTCAGCCCCGCACTGAATTTGAACAAACCGCGTTGGCTGAATTATCAGAAAGCATCAAAGTACATGGTGTGATCCAACCCATCACCGTGCGCAAAATGGGCTATGATCGCTACCAATTGATATCAGGTGAGAGAAGAACCCGTGCATCTCTGCTGGGTGGCCTAACTGAAATCCCCGCATACATCCGTGTGGCCAACGACCAAGACATGTTGGAAATGGCCCTCATCGAAAACATCCAACGCAGTGATTTGAACGCCATTGAAGTGGCATTGAGTTACAAACGGCTGTTGGAAGAATGTAGCCTCAAACAAGAAGAATTGGGCGATCGTGTGGGCAAAGACAGAACCACGGTAAACAACTACCTCCGATTGCTGAAGTTGCCAGAGCCCATCCAACTGGGTATTCAACGCGGACAAGTAACCATGGGCCATGCACGTGCCATGATCAACATGGACGATACCGTAGGACAAATGGAATTGTTCGAACAAATCATCAAAGAGAATTTGAGCGTTCGCGACGTGGAATCCTTGGTAAAAGCAAAGAAAAACGGTACCGACATCAATTTATCGATGAGCGGAACCGATTGGGACCCCGAAATCGATCGTATCACCGCTGAATTTTACGCCAAATTGCGCGCAGCCGTTCATTTGAAAACCTCCGGAAAAGGCAAAGGAAAAATCATCATTTCCTATAAAAGCAAGGAAGATTTAGAGCGTATATTGGGTTTAATTCAAAATTAACAACCCAAAAAGGGCACCGCAAATGGAATTGAAACAAACTGCACCCTATCCCAAAAGTTGGCTGCACTTCCCAATCGTTGCAACCTTTTTATTATCGCTATCCCTATCGGCACAATCCCTGTTGCCCTCCTTCGCTCAGCCCAACCTAGAAATCGGAAAATTCTCAAAAGACTTCTCTATTCATGATTTCCCAACTACTCAAAGGCCGCTGATTGATTTGATTCAAAGCGATTCAAACCCAAAAGAGCACTCACCCAGAAAAGCCACTTTATTGGCATTGGCATTGCCCGGTGCTGGTCAAATTTATAATCAAAAATACTGGAAAGCCCCCATTGTTTATGCAGGTTTGGGTGCAAGCGTTTATGCAATTGGCATGTTCAGAAAAAACATGACAACGCTAAACGACAGTATCACTGGGATTTATTTGTTGGGCAAAACACCCAGTTCACAATTGATCAACGACAGAGACAATCAGAGATCCCGGCGCGACATTGCCATTTTGTGTTTGGCAGGAGTTTATGTACTGCAGATACTCGATGCAACAGTAGATGCGCATTTTTACAAATTCAACATCAACGATAAAATTGGGATGGAATTTAGTCCTTTACCCAACAAAACCATCGCATTTCACATTGATTTGTAAAAACACAACAAACTGACTGAAAACACAATACATGTCAAGAAAAGAACAAATTCTCGCTTTTTTACAAGATGCTCCGATGGATGCATTTTTGCATTATGCCTTGGCCCAAGAACACATCAAAACGGGGGACCAAGAAGCGGCGTTGGGTGAATATTTGTGGTTAACAGAAAACCATCCAGGATATGTGGCCACCTATTATCATTTGGGCAAATTGTTGATCAGCTTGGGCAAAAAAGAAGAGGCCTTGGCTTGGTTCAATCTAGGGATTGAACAAGCCAAGGCCTCCAAGGAATTGCACTCATTGAGTGAACTCCAAAGCGCCAAATTGGAGCTTGAATACGAAGACGATTAGTCGCGGCTTTGCAATTTTGCCAAAAGGCGCAAAATCTCAAGATACAACCAAACCAAAGTCATCAACAAAGCCACACCAGCAAACCACTCCATGTATTTTGGGGCGCCCTGTGCTGATTGTCTTTCGATGAAATCAAAATCCAATATCAAATTAAATGCAGCAATACCTGCAATCAAGGCAGAGATACCAATGCTCATTGGACTGCTACCATGGTAGAAACTTTCTACACCGAACATACCCATCACCATAGTGATTAAGTAGAAAATACCCACACCCATGGTTGCGAAAACGATAATCTTGGTGAACATCGGTGTTGCACGCAACAACCCAGAGCGATATGCAAGCAACATCGCTGCGAAAATCAACAACGTAATTCCAACCGCATTCATCACAATACCATCATACATGGTATTGAATACCAATGAAACCGCGCCCAAAAACAATCCTTCTGCTGCGGCGTAAACGGGTGCCAAATAAGGAGCCCATGATTGCTTAAACATCATCACCAAACTGGCAATGAATCCAACAATCATACCGCCAAACATGTACCCAGACAGGCCGTTGTTAAAGGCATAAGCCAATCCAGCCTCTCCTTCTCCACCCTCGACGCCATACTTCATCCACAAAAATGCTGCAGGGATGATCATCATCAAAAACAATGCGATGGTTTTGTTTACGGTTCCGCTCACCGTCATTTCGCCTTCATAGGTCGCTGAACGAGCACTATCGAAAGCCTTGTCTGAAAATAATGGACTACTCATATTGTTATTTTTTGTTTTTCGTTTTTTGTTCTATTAAATGATACTGTTCGATTCAATAATAATACATTACCGTATCAAATGCAAAGTACCGGTATTTTGATATTTTCTATCCTTAAAATCTGAATACCTAAAATCGTATACATACACGCCTTCCATGGCCATTTTCCCATTCACCGTACCATCCCAGCCAATGCTTGGATCCGAAGACTCAAAAATGCGCTCACCCCATCGGTTATAAACAGCCAATTGGAATGTTTTCAATCCACCCGTGTAGGGCAAAAACACTTCGTTTTTGTTGTTTTCATTGGGTGTAAAGGCATTGGGAATAAACACAACTGGTTCAAAATTGATCACCACATCGTTGCTCCAACTCACCCGATTGCTGCCCAATTCATACGCCTTGATTCTGAAGATTTGCTGGTAATTGTCTTGGCCGTTATTGAAATTGTCTGTTGTTGGCGACGCATAATTTTGATACAACTGAAAACCAGATGTACCCGGCAAGGCGCGATACAATTCATATTTTGAAATACCATTGGCAAAACCCAAATAATCAGAAAAGGAAATATTCATGGTGAAAGGCCCCGTCTTAACCCCTTTGAGAAGCACAGAGGTATGCACACTCGAATATATTTTGTCGCCGCAAAGATTTTTGGTCGATACACGGTACTCATAGGCCGTAGCGTCTGGACTGATGCTATTATCAATGTACAAAGTATCCGTGGGTGCAGAATTTCCTACCGAGGCAAAAACTGTCCCACCCGCAGGTCGGCGCTCAATGTCTAACCTACCCGTATTCCTAGAACCATTCAGCAATTCATACCTCACCCACATGTTCGCATCAGAATTGGGTGGTGGTGCAATGCTAATCCAACGCAAATCAATGCTAGAATTGTCTACATATACCTCTTTTCGCAACGTATCACCCAAACAACCTTTATCCGAAATCTCTATCACCTGTACAAAACCCGGTTGTGCAGAAGTGGTCCAATCCACCGTAACATTTGTGCTCGATGGCGAAACAGCCCCCGCAAAACTCCCCCCATTCACAGACCAGTCAAAAGTGCTACCGGCCAAACCAACGATGGAATATCCATAGCCATTCAGGTTGGGCATACAAACAGCGTCTACACCCGAAATCAATTGTTTTTTTGGCTTCGGATGCAAGGTCACAATAGCAGTAACCCAAGGACCTGGGCATCCATTCACAGAAATCGCCCTAATTTTAATTGGAAACACACCAAAAGTATCTCGATCAAACGACAGCTGCCATTGAGAAGAATCCGCACTTACTGTGGCTGTTACAAACAACCCTGAAAAGTCGAATTCATACTTCTTCACCCCAGCCACATTAGAAACCCAATAGCCCAATGGGGTTGATGACTGACAATAGGTTACGTCGTTCAGCGGCGCCAATTTCGGTGCACCATTCAGTACCACTGGCAATTTCATCAAGGGCGACAAACATGGCAACTTGCTCACAGAATCGTAGGCCGTTGAAACAACACCCACCCATCCGGAACCCGCCACGCCCCAATTCACCGCGTTTGAAATGCCGGTCATCGCCCCAGTTAACGATCCCCCATTCACACTCCATGCATACGTTTCACCCTTTACCGGATTCACTTTGTATCCAACACCCAATGAAAGTTCACACAAGTTGCTTGGTCCTTGCGGTGCCTGACCTGTTAAAGCATGATTCTTTTTCACCGACAAGGTGGATGTATCTCTGCAGCCAAATCGATCGGTGACCACCACCTGTACTATACCCGTTCCCAATCCGCCCCAATCTACACTGAACATCGTATCTGCTATCACCTTGCTGGCATAGGAGCCTGAAGCACTCCACACATAAGTAGATTTCCAAAGCTTTTTGTCCAAAGTATATATGATCCCGCGATTGTTCGGACAAACGCTGGTCGGACCCAATACGCCACTTCCAACTGGCGAACTCACATACACATTGAAGGTATCTGGGATGCTATTGCAACCCACGGAGTTTGTTGCCATCACCGTAACATAGCCAGAACCCGCTTTGTTCCATAAGATCTTGGCTTCCATGTTTCCACCCACCTGCGCAGATGAAATCAACACCCCCCCAAACACCGTAAATTGATAGCTCGTTTGGGATTTGGGCGTGCTAAACGTAGATGTCTGATTCAAACACACGGTATCTTTCCCTGTGATTACCGGGCGATTGGGCGCCGCCACCAAATTCACCTGCAAAATAATGTCAGCTGAACACCCAAATTTATTTTTGATGGTCACCGTAATTTTACCGATGGCCGTATTCCCCCAATTGATTTTCACAAACCTGCCGGTGTCTTTACCGTTGATCGTACCTCCCACAACGCTCCAAGTGTAGGTTCGCGTGGCATCGTATTTATTCACCTCATACTGCTCTGCCTGTGTGTTTTGACATAAGTTCACCTTTCCTTTGATCGTTTCAACTGGGGAAAACGGTTTCACATAAATCAATACGTTTTGATTCACAAATTTGGACGGACAAGCATTGTCGTAGGCTTCAAAAGTAACCCGGTATGGAATGGCTGAGCCCAAATTGCAATCTGGGGTCCAACAGAAAGTAGAAGACACCGTCTTTCGCGCACTGTTCAACTGCGAAAAAGTGGCTTTGGTGCCTTTGTATCCGTTGGTTCCTGTAAGTATATCGCCGTATGCCTTTAGGGTAATCACATCCTGTGTATCCTTCAAATCCATACCCGTAACCTTCTTGCAAATGGTTTCTCCCGCTTCTACATACCATGGACTACCACCCTCAAATTGAAGGGTTGGCCGATTGTTCTTGCCACAAGTAATCACCATGATCTGCAAATCCAAACGCACCCAAGATATGGCAATCCCATTGCGCCATTCAGTCACTTCGATGGCAACTGCGTATCGACCTGGACTAGGCGACATATAAGTGGTTAATCCGTTGAATGCATCCACAGTGGCAACACCACCCGCGCCGAAAGGGTTGGCAGCAGAATATCCCGCTACAAATTGCACGTTGTCGAACGCCGTCATTGGATCCTGACAGTTCACAACATCCACCCAACTCGCTTGTCCACCCTGCCAAGGGGTTACAAGTTTATACGAGAGTGAATCACCGTCGATATCCAATACCCGATTCCGAATTGTGGTAGTATCTCCCGCACAGATAAATGGCACAGGCAAATCCAAAAACGATGGCGAACTGTTGGCGATTGCCGATGGCGGAATATATCCGTAATATGTTTGACCTTGGTAGGGCGTTCCCGTATTGTCTACCAAATTGTTCTGGGTGTTTCGGCAACAGCGTTCCCATTTCAAATGATACCCAGTGGTTGAATTGGGCAATGTAATATTCACCTCGTAAACACCTTGTTTGAGGCAGGCTTTGGCAACCTCCGGACAAGCGGTATTACCAACAGGGTCAACAGATTTTTCTGAAATCAATTTGGCTTTGTACGATGTGTACAGCGATTTATTTTCGTTGTACACGCACAATCCCACTTCGTTATCGAAAGGAACACCGCCATCGTTAGGACTACAATCGCGATAGGCAAAAATGGTAACCCGGTATTGAGTATTTGTGCCGTTGGCGCCCAATCGCTTATAGGTAAGAAAGCCGCCCACGAGATGCGTTGCATGCGTCACAGAGGATGCCCCCATGATCACAAAAAACAAAACCCATTTTAGCAAACGTTTCACCAAGAAATTCTCTTTCAAATTTAGACAACTTTTGTGCCTGAATGGTTGCAATGACAAGTGTTTGAAATGAAAAAACTATTTTCGCCCCATGAAATTCAATGCAGACTGTCTTCACTTCCTGGGCCACATACCTTGCAAACCCCACAAAGAACAAGGCTTTCACTGTGAAAACTGCCCTGCTTACACCCCCATCGACAAGAAAATTCTGATCATCAAGTTGGGTGCAATGGGCGATGTAATTCGAACAACACCGCTAATTACCCGATATAAAAAGCTATACCCCCATGCCAAATTTACGTGGATTACCCTTTTTCCTGACATTTTGCCAAAAGGCGAAATCCACGAAGTATACAAATTGGGAATCGAAGCGCAATTGTATGTCACAAATACAGATTGGGATATTGCCATCAATCTAGACAAAGAAAAAGAAGCGTCGGCATTGTTGAAAATGGTATCGGCCAAAGAAAAGTACGGTTTCATTTTGAAGGATGGCGCCACTCAGCCCGTGAACGAGCTTGCCCAACACAAGTTTGATACTGGCATGTTCGATGATGTGAGCAAAGCAAACACCAAAAATTACTGCACTGAGATATTTGAAATTTGTGGCCTTCAGTACGATGGCGAACCCTATCTACTCGACAACCACGCAAATAAGGGTTTTGTTTGGGACATCGACCGGAGCAAGCCCATCATTGGGTTGAATACCGGTTGTGGTGATCGATGGACAACCCGCTTGTGGAGCATTGAAAATTGGATTGAGTTGGCAAAAATGATTTCCGATGCAGGCTACACACCGCTGCTGCTTGGAGGTGCTCAGGAGCATGACCGCAACTTGGCCATTCAGGCAGGTAGCGACGCTTGCTATTTGGGCAATTACCCCTTGCAACAATTCATCAACCTCATTGATCAGTGCGATTTGGTTGTTACGCAAGTTACCATGGGAATGCACCTAACACTGGGTTTAGGCAAAAAAATTGTGTTGATGAACAACATATTCAACGCCCATGAATTCGATCTATTTAACAAAGGCTCGATCGTTCAGCCACCCAAAGAATGTAAGTGCTTCTACAGAGGCAGCTGCGTGGATGGTAATAGTTGTATGGACACCCTCTCTCCGGAGGTTGTGATGAGACATGTTGAATCGGTATTGCACAACTAAGATTTCACGAAACGTGCTCCCCAAAAGGATTTTTTCGTCCACTTTGCAAAAGTCCTAAGGAATCATTATTTTTGCACCCCTCAACGGCGAGGTAGCTCAGGTGGTTAGAGCGCAGGATTCATAACCCTGAGGTCGGGGGTTCAATTCCCCCCTTCGCTACAACAACAGAAAAGTC
>JAIYBO010000072.1 GCA_027488495.1 Bacteroidota bacterium
ATGGTTGTTCCAACAAAGCCATAGCTTTCGCCAAGGTTTTCCCCAATCCTAGTGTCCAATTCCAATTAAGTAATTCCATCATTCCATATCCAGGACCCGGAAGTCTTCAACTGACAGGAAATAACCCTTATCCGATCGATTCCATTCAATTATTGGGATTGAGTTTAGGTGTTCAGTTTAATTCTTCAATTTGGCAATCTTATTCTCTTGGAAGTTCTTATTCATTTACTTTCCAAGATAATCAAAGTGGTGGAACGAGATCTGATTTGTTTAGAATAAAATTACGCAATTCGTTGGGCTGTATTGATAGTTTGGATGGTTCCTTTCAAGTTCCATCGAGACCAACGGCATCATTTGCTTTAAGTCAATACTCGGCATGTACAGGAATTACGGTTTCAACCTCTAACTATTCTTCCAATGGAAATATTTTTCAGTGGAGTAGTACAGATCCTAATGTAAGTTTTTCAAATCCCAATGTTCCTAATCCCAACATTTCTTTCCCATCAACACCTGGGCAATATGATGTTCAATTGATTGTATCAAATTCTTCAGGCAGCAGCGATACTGATATTCAATACATGAACATCAATGCTGGTCTTTCTGCTCAAATGTCGGTATCGGCAACTTCTGGCTGTGCACCTTTGGGTGTAAGTTTCAACGACATTTCATCCAGTTCAGGTTATTCAGTATTTTGGGATTTAGGGAATGGAACTACCTCGAATCAATCCAATACTTCAACCACCTATTCTGTTGGGGTTTACCAAGTGTCGTTAACCATTTCTGATGGAACCTGTCAGGATATTGCCTACACCACCATCCATGTTGATCCGAGTCCTGTAGTATCGATTACTTCATCAACTACTTTTCAATGTTTACAAAATGGACAAGCGACATTTACTTTTAGTAATAATTCATCAGGTAACATTCAAAACTACTTATGGGATTTTGGGGATGGGAACACCTTGAACACATCGAGTTCTTCCAATGTAAACCATAGTTACTCCACCCCTGGAACTTACACCGTTTCTTTGACCGCTCAATCTACCTGCGGTTCTGTAACTGATTATTTTACGGTTACGGTTGGTGGAGCACCCTCCGCAATTTTTGTTGCATCTGATTCCGTCGGTTGTGGCCCCCTATCTGTTCAATTTACATCTTCGACCAATGGATATCAACCAGTATACTTTTGGGATTTTGGAAATGGAATTACATCCAATTTAGCTAATCCATCAGGAATTGTTTTCCCTCAAAATTCTCAAGCTGGAATTGATACTTTTTTCCTTGTTCGACTTCAAATAAGCAATTCATGCGGCATCGGACAATATTCCGACACCGTATTAATCAAACCTAAACCCAAATCACTATTTACCATTCAACTAAAGAAAGGTTGTGCGCCCTTAACCAATTCATTTGTCAATAATACCATCGGAAATTATAGTCGATTTGTTTGGTACTTTGGGGATGGCGATTCCTTGGTTACTTCTCAAAAAATTAATCCAACCCATTACTACTCCTACACAGGAAAAGTTGATACCGTCAAAGTCATGTTAATCGCAGAAAACGCTTGCGGCAAAGACACTTCAACTGACTATTTCATCCTGACCCCGAATTCAATTCGTGCTGGATTTAACCCCCAATTTGGATATTCCAATAGCTGTACCTTAACACCTATTCCGATTATCAACAAAACCACAGGTGCGAATATTTTTGAGTGGAATTTTGGAGATGGTACACCTACCCAATTTACATTCACTTCTCCCGATACCATTTTCCACACTTTTGGAAGAACAGGAACATTCATTGTTCGATTAAAAGCAAGTAATTCTTGTTCAGATACCACCCTTTACGATACGGTAAGAATTTCAACTCCATCTCGTCCAAACTTCTCCATTAACAAAACCAAAATTTGTCCCGGCGACTCTTTATTTGCACAAAATTCAAGTTCTAACTATTCCTCCTTTTACTGGAAAGTTAATGGAGTTAATTCCGGCAATTCATCAACATTACCTTTCAGTCTATCGCAATCTGGTTTGATTCCTGTAACGATCGTTACAACCAAAGTTCATCCTAACGCCCTGATTTGCGTCGATAGTTTTACACGATTGATTCAAGTTGATACTGCTCCTCAAGCGAGGATTGTTTCGAACTATGCCAGTCAATGTAATCCGCTCTCCATCATTTTTAAAGATAGTTCTACCAACCACCAGCCCCTTCTTTCCATTTGGAATTTTGGAGATTCGACTACGTCATTTGGTGATTCGGTTACACACACTTATTCAAAAAATGGTTCCTATTTGGCCTATTTAGTTGCTTTCTCCAATCAAGGCTGTTCCGACACTTCATTCTTGTCCATCCAAATAAAGGAAAAACCCATTGCAAAATTTGCTACTTCGTTAAAAGATTCTTGCACTGGACTTCAAGTTCAATTCTTTAATCAAACCATCTACTCAGGAGCGCCTGTAACCATTCAATACGAATGGGCTGTTGATTCAGCCATTTCGGGAAATTTCCAAGTCAAATCAACTTCAAAAAATTGGAC
>JAIYBO010000173.1 GCA_027488495.1 Bacteroidota bacterium
GCTGTTGTGGGGATGGATTGATGAATAGGCCTTCGTAATCTTTGGGGAAGTGTTTCTTCATTTCGATGGCTACGGCTCCATCATTTGATAGGGGTTCTAGTCCGTCGCCCGCATGATTTAAAAAAAGTTGTTCATTGGTTGCTTTTATGGCGGCTATCAGATGCATACCCAAGAGTTTGGGCGATGTGAGTGTGGCGGCATAGATACTGAGGTACAGTTCACGGCCATGGTGCCAGCCTCCGGTGGGACCCAGTAGCGGTTGATCGTTCCATACAAAATCCCAAGCATGCTGCGGTAGGTGGTTTTTGTGCTCGTAAAAGACCTTGATTTGGGGATGTTTGGCGGCCAAGGGGTTGGTTTCTAGCGGCGTTTCTTCGAGGTAGGCTTTTAACAATCCGTTTTCACAGAGTTTGCCCATGAGAAAAACATGACTTCCTTTCGACGGGGTGGGTCCATTGCCTGCCCACAGATTCAACGAGAGGGTGATTATCCATGGAGCCATGCTGAGGAAAAAGAGGTGTTTCAGCTGTTTGGTTTGCCAAGAAAGCCTTGTTAAGGCAAATTGGTTTAAGGGCTTGATGTACAGTAATCCCAGGGAAAAAATCAGCAGTAATGGGAGATGAGAATGGTGCATCAATGCGGAAATCACTATGATGATTCCGGATAGAATTTTTCCCGATGTTGATTTGGTATGCAGGAATACCATCGTATAGAGAAAGAGCAGGGGTGTGAAAACATCGGGCATCGCCTGGAAAAGGAACCAAGGCAAAGGGGTGAAGACCATGGCAATGCCCAGGGCTGCGGCGGCAACAATGGCTGTTCGCTGGGTGAATAGTGATTCTAACCAATGTGTAGCGCCCAATAAAAGCAGTAAAAACGGCAAGAACATCAGCTGAAACAAGGCCAAAGAGGGCAATTGAATGCCTATGTTGTTGAGCAGGGGTGCTAGACCAAAATAGGATTTGCCCGCCCACAAAAACAGGCCAAAGAAGACCGATCGATCCATGGGAATGGCCGCAGCGAGTCCGTGGGTTTCAAGGTTGCTTACGGTCTGTAGATAGGCACCGGTATCGGTGGTGCAGAGAATGCGCCCGTCTGTGATAAAGAACATCGGAACCAACAGCAAAACGGTTGTCAAACGCAACGCATTTTCGGTGTTTTCTAACCGACGGAAGAAGCGGTTCATGATTATTCTCCGTAGTATTCTACGAAGTTGTTTTGGGTTTCCCAGAGGGTGATTTTGTGCAATAGAACGCCATTGGGAAGTTTCTGGCTCAAGCGTTGCCAAATGGCTACAACCACGGTTTCGATGCTGGGCATGGTCCCGGCCAGCCAGGGTACATCGAGGTTGAGATTTTGGTGATCGAGGTGGTCTATGACTTCTTCACGGATGATCACTTTGAGAATTTTGAGGTCCATCACACAGCCTGTATCTGGGTTTGGCTGGCCTTTTACACAAACGTACAAATCAAAATTGTGGCCGTGGAAGTGGGGGTTGGCACATTTACCAAAGGTTTCCAAATTGCGCTCTTCGCTCCAATTGGGGTTCCACAACCGGTGAGCGGCATTGAAGTGTTCTTTGCGTGTGAGGTAGAGGATAGGCATCGTTTCGCGGTACAAAATTACTGCCTTTTTTTGACTTCTTCTAGAAGAAAGGTATCGGGTTGAGAATAACGTATGATGGCGCCATTGTTTGCGTCGATCATCCAATTCCATGGCAGCAAAAAATTGAGGAGGCTGGCTTCGTTGAATTTTTTAGAAAACTTGTGCTGAATGGGCTGATAGCCTGTTTTTTGCAATGTCATCACGAGGGTGTCTTTTTGCAATCTTGGCACGCTGATATAGCAAGGTGTGATGCAGGTAAGACCGGAATCGAGTTGCGAATTTATGTAGGCTTTTGGGGCGGTTGATTCGTCAAAATCTTGTGTGTCCGAGGCCAATTGTGGTATGAATTCGGGGGCCATAATGCGATGAAAGGACACTTGCGCGCCTTGGGGTTGTGACTGCACCAAAACGACCTGTTTTTTGCCTGTAATGATTGTGGCACAGGCATTCAAGCACAAGAGTGCTAAGATGAAAAGGGCTGTTATGAAGGGTTTCCGTACCACTTGGCGAGTTGGTTCACCGTGAATTGGATTTCTTCCAAGGTGTTGTGTTTGCCGAAGCTGAATCGAATGGTGGTTCTATCGGTGTTGGGATAGATGGCATTGATTACATGACTGCCGCCGGTTGCGCCACTGGTACAGGCACTTCCACCGCTTGCCGAGATTCCGGCCAAATCCAAATTGAACAACAACATGCTGCTCATCTCATTGGGCGGCAAAGAAACGCTGAGAACGGTATAAAGGCTATTTCCTTCGGGGTCTCCATTGAATTGTACGCCTGGTATTTGTTCGCGAAGCAGGGCGATCATGGCGTTTTTTATGGACTGTATGTGTGCTTTTTTTGCTTCCACATCGCGATATGCAAGGTCTAAGGCTTTGGCAAGTCCTACAATTCCGTACACATTTTCTGTGCCGCCGCGCATTTCTCTTTCTTGCGATCCACCCGTGATTTCTGGGACGATGCGATTTTTCTTGTTGATGTAAATGAATCCGATGCCTTTGGGACCATTGAATTTGTGTCCAGCACCAGCAAGGAAATCGATGTTTCCTTTGCTCAGGTCAAAAGAATAGTGCCCCATGGTTTGCACTGTATCGCAATGAAACAGGCCATTCGCACGGTGAACCATCTCTCCTACCGCGTCTATATCGATCATATTGCCAATCTCATTGTTGGCGTGCATGAGGGTCACCATGGCATTTTCTCTTTCATCGAGCAATTGCTGTAGGTGGTTCATGTTGATATGGCCATTGTTGGTGAGGTTGATGAAATCGAGACCAACGAGTTGTTTGTGGTGAAGTTCTTCCAC
>JAIYBO010000082.1 GCA_027488495.1 Bacteroidota bacterium
ACCCGTATGCGCATACACCTGACTCGCCCCCACCAAAGCACCATTGCCCAACTTGGCATTATAGACGATAGTAACCGTGTCAGTTTCCTTAGGGAATACCGGACTCACCGATAATACTTGAGCCATAGAATCAACCCATCCGCATCCAATACAAACCAATAACAGCAGCAATTTTTTCATAGTTCTTTCAAAAATAGGCAATAAGTGTCGTTTTGACAATAAATCAACCCCAACGGAGGCAGATATCGAAAAATACCCATCCGCAAACCACAACATATGTCATCACAATTTCCATTCAAATCACCGAACTTTGACAACAAGCAACATCGCATGGAGCCACAAGAAAAAATCACGAATTCTCCCAGCCAGGGCACCTATCCGGTGGTGGGAATGACGTGTGCGGCTTGCGCGGTGAGTTTGGAGAGTTATTTGGGCAGTCAGATAGGTGTAGAAAAAGTGGTTGTGAGTTACCCCAACCAATCTGTTTTTGTGGAATACCGCAACGATTTGATTCAAGAGTTGGATTTGGCGAGGGCTGCAAAAGAAATTGGCTATGAATTGCTGATCGACGATGCCCAAGGTGGTTCAGAGGGAGCGGCACTCCGCGCGTCACAACACCTATCTACCCTCAAAACAAAGCTCGCCATCGCCACGATCTGCACAACACCCATCTTCGTGATGTCCATGTTCTTCATGAACAAAATCCCCCACGAAGGCCTCATACAATGCCTCCTCGCGCTGCCCGTAATACTATTCAGCGGCAGAGACTTCTACATCAACGCATACAAAAAACTCAGACACAAACAGTCCAACATGGACACCCTGGTGGCCCTTTCCACCGCCACCGCCTTCATATACAGCACCTATCAAACCGCCATTCAATACCTGCTTGCCGAGCACAATCACGCAAACCACCCCCATTTTTACTTCGAATCCGCCACTGTGATCATCACCCTGATTCTGCTCGGAAAATACCTCGAAGAACGGGCCAAACAACGCAGTTCCGCGGCCATCAAAGACCTCCTTTCGATGCAGCCCACCCACGCAACCGTTGTGAGAAACAATGAAGAAATTGACATCCCCACAACCGATATCCTTCTGGGCGATTTTGTCATCATCAAACCCGGAAGCCGCATTCCAGTTGATGGAAAAGTGAGAACTGGCGATTCCTACATCGATGAATCGGCCATCACCGGCGAACCCATCCCCTCACACAAAACCAAAGGCAGCACCGTATATGCAGGAAGCATCAACCAACAAGGTGTCCTGAAAATTTTAGCCCAAAAAATAGGCTCACAAACCCTCTTGTCGCAAATCGTGGCGCGTGTGGAGCAAGCCCTGGGATCCAAACCCCAAATTCAAAAACTGGCCGATCGCATTTCATCCATCTTCGTTCCCACCGTCTTGGCACTCGCGATAATTTCCGCCCTGTTCTGGTACCTCTTTCCATTAAATACCCCCCAAGGATTTGCCCTCACCACCTTCATCAATGTGCTCATCATCGCCTGTCCTTGCGCGCTCGGACTGGCAACCCCCACAGCGCTCATGGTGGGCATCGGCAAAGGTGCAAAATTGGGCATACTCATCAAAGATGCACAGGCTTTGGAACTGGCTCACCGGGTCACCGATATCGTTTTCGATAAAACAGGTACCCTCACCCAGGGCAAACCAATGGTTACGCAGATCAAAACTTTTCCCGATGCAAAACATTCGCACCAAGAGATTCTGGGAATTCTATATCAACTCGAAAAATCCTCCGAACACCCACTCGCAGTTGCCATCGCACAACACTTACAAGAAATTTCGGCCAACGCGCTGAACCCACTCCCACAAATTGAATCATTTCAAAATGTACCCGGCCATGGCATCACCGCACAAATCCACAACACCAACTATCAACTGGGGTCCTGGGATTGGATCACTCAGATAACCGCCGCCGATATCAGCCCCAACTGCCAAGCCTTGGCCATCCAACTCCTTCAACAAGCCCAAACCACGGTGGCGCTTTCAGCCAATAATCACATTTTGGCGGTCATTGGCATCGCCGACCCCATCAAAGAAAACGCTTTATCAACCATTCAAAACATTCAAAATCAGGGCATTAAAGTTCATTTGCTCACGGGCGACAACCCCCAAACGGCACAAGTCATCGCACAAGCCCTCAACATCCAAAACGTAGTGGCACAGGCATTGCCTAACACCAAATTGGACTACATCAAGACCCTTCAATCACAAAATTGCATCGTAGCGATGGTGGGCGATGGCATCAACGACGCACAGGCATTGGCTCAAGCGGATGTGAGTTTCGCCATGGGTACAGGTACCGCTTTGGCCATGGAATCAGCGAGTATTACACTCACAGCTGGCAAAATTTCAGGCATCCCCCAAGCACTCCACTTGTCAAAACAAACCCTATCTACCATCCACCTCAACCTATTTTGGGCCTTCGGATACAACGTACTTTCCATTCCCTTGGCGATGGGCGTGCTCTTCCCCTTCACAGGTTTTACCCTCAACCCCATGATCGCCGGCGCGGCCATGTCGTTTAGCTCCATTTCCGTAGTACTCAACAGCCTCTGGCTAGCAAAAAGAAAATAATATGAACACGCTACAATTCAAAACCAACATCAACTGCGGCAACTGCATCAAATCGGTAACCCCATTTTTGAACGCTTTAGAAACCGTGGATCGCTGGCAAGTAAACACCGATGTTTCGGATAAAATCCTCAGCGTTGAAACCGAGGAATCAGAAGCCATGGTAAAACAACAAGTAGAAAAGGCCGTGCAAGATGCCGGCTTTCGCATCGAAAGCATTTAACCCTGCGCCAAAAGGCGATCGGGATCAATCAATTTTGGTGAATTCGATTTTCTTGGTCACATCCGCAGGATTTTCCAACCACATTTCTTTGTTGGTCAATCTCAAAATGCGATACACTTTGGTACCCAAATTCACACCGCCCCAAGTTTGCTTGAGAGAGATCTTTTCTTTGGTATCGCCCCATGTCCAATCCAAATCCACAGTGGCCACGTTGAATGTTCCATTAAACAATTTGGTCTTGGTAACAGCAGTTCCCTTGTTTTCTTTGTCGAAAGTATAGATCACAGAATCTCCAACTTTGGGAGCAGCGCCACCCTCTAAGAAGGTATTGTTCCAGCGACCTTCCAAACGCCCCACTTTGGAACGCAAAGAGAAATCAGGACCTTCTTCATAAGTACATCCTTGAAAAGCTGCAGCAGCCACAAACAATACGGCGAATAATCTCATTTTCATCTGTTTATCCTTTAAGTGTTTGATACGAATTAAAACAAATTTTCGTGGAATCAAAAGAAAATACCCGAAATTTGCAGTATTGCATGGGATTGACCGGATTCGACGGGATGATTGATTGCAGTGTAAGCATGTGGTGCGTGGGAGGTTTGCACCAGAATCTCAGCCTTCAAACCATTAAGAGGCGAATCTAACTACGCCATGGCTGCCTAATCGGAATGATTAAGTAATTGCCATCTACCCCGAATGTCTCTATCTGAGCCGATGTTCGTCAGGGGTAGTCGACCCGCTCAGGTA
>JAIYBO010000183.1 GCA_027488495.1 Bacteroidota bacterium
AATACCGTCACCCACTTGGAGTACGGTACCTACTTCTTCTAAACTCGCAGCGGTATTAAAACCAGAAATCTGGTCTTTCAATATGCTGGAAATTTCGTCGGGTCTAATATTTGACATAACAGTTTTTTATGCGATTTGAAGGTCTTTTTTCAATTTAATAATTTGGTTCAAGATGGTAGCGTCATAAATTTTACCATCAAAAACGATGTTCATTCCACCAATAACCGATGGATCAATGCTCTGTTTCAGCACCACTTCATTGGCACCAGAAGTTTGAGCAACATATTTCTTAATTGCACCAAGGGCAGAATCAGACAAAGCCACAGCTGAAGTAACTTCCGCAGTAGTAATTCCTTTGTATCTGTTGTAAAGCACCATAAATGCATCTGTCATTGCAGGAATGAATGACTCCCGATGTTTGTCGGTCATCAACAACATCAACTGCTTCGACAAATCAGAGCAAGAAGCGAAAATTTTTGTCAGCGCCTCTTTCTTCACCGGTTTCTTCAACATGGGACTGTTTAAGAAAACGATTAAGTCTTGGCTACCTGCACAGGCCTGTTGGATGTTGAGAACATCCGCAACCACCGTGTCTACAGCCTTGTCTTCCAACGCCTTTTCAAAAAGGGCTTTGGCATAACGTCTGGCGATTTTAATTTCTGACATACAACAAACGCTGGTTTAGTTCAATTGTGAAAGTTGTTTTTCGATGATGGCTTGTTGGGCTTGATTGTTCTCCAACTGTTGTTGCATCAATTTTTCAGCAATTTGAACAGAAAGAACAGAAACCTCACGTTTCAATTCATCAATGGCCGCAGCCTTTTGCTTTTCGATTTCGTCTTGAGCACGAGTCATCAACTTTTTGGCTTCTTCATCGGCCACCGCTTTCGCGTCACCAACTATTTTGTCGCGCATTTCACGGGCTTCCTTTAATAAGGCATCACGTTCTTTGCGTGCTTCAGCCAAAAGAGATTCGTTTTCGCCTTGCAAGCGAATCATATCAGCTTTTGTTTTTTCGGCCAATGACAATGAATCCTCAATCGTTTGTTCACGATCGCGAATCGATTCCAAAATTGGCTTCCAAGCAAATTTTTTCAGGATAACAAGCAACAATGTAAATGTTACGAGCATCCAAAATACCAATCCTATGGCAGGTGTTACTAACTGCATTTCTTTTAGTTTTTTAAATAAAGGGATTGGGCCGAATGACCCAATCCCGTGGGTTTTTTACAAAAACAGAATCAACAAACAAACAACGATCGCGAAGAATACAGCACCCTCGATAAGAGCTGCAGCCACAATCATGTTTGCACGGATATCACCTACTGATTCTGGTTGGCGAGCGATAGATTCCATAGCGCTACCACCGATACGACCGATACCGATACCGGCACCAATAGCTGACAAACCAGCGCCAATAGCGGCACCCATTTTGCTGTACGCAGCGGCTGAATTGTCAACAGCTGCTTGAAGGAGAGTGTTCATGATACTCATAATTATTTGGTTGTTTTTTTATTAGGTTTTATTATTTTTTAGTGATGGTGTTCTTCAACTGCCATGCCTATGTAAATGGCACTCAGCAAAGTAAATACAAAGGCTTGTAAGAAAGCGACTAACATTTCCAACAAACCCATAAAAACAGTGAACGCAACGCTCAATGGACTCACAGCATATCCCAAACCTTGATTCATTGAACCGAAGATGAAAATCAAACTAAAGAATCCAAGGATGATAATGTGTCCCGCAGTAATGTTGGCAAACAAACGCAACATCAATACAAAAGGCTTCAACACAACTCCCAAAATCTCAATTGGAATGATGATTACATACATCCATACTGGCACATCGGGTAAGAAAATGTGCTTCCAATAATATTTGTTGCCGTTTAAATTTACAGTTAAAAAGATCACTAAGGCCAGCACCATAGTTACCGCAATATTTCCAGTCACGTTGGCTCCACCGGGGAAAATAGGAATCAATCCAAACACGTTGTTCACGAAAATGAAACTAAAAATCGTCAGCAACAATGGCATAAACTTATCCGTTTTATGTCCAATAGATGGCTTCGCAACATCATCTCTAATGAAAAGAATCAAAGGCTCAACCAAATTGTGAAATCCTTTGGGCGCCTTGCCTTTGTTCTTCTTGTATGAGTTGGCCATACCAATGGCGATAATCAATATTGTGAAGACGGCAATAAGCATGGCCACCACGTTCTTCGTTAATGAAATATCATAAATGGCCTCAGTATTATTGGCATCCGCCCAAACAACTTTTCCTTCCTCATTCAATTCAAAACCTTCGTAGGCAGCATGCCCATGTTCAAATCTAGCACTTGAAAACAAAGTAATGCCTTTGGATTCGGTGTATAGTATCACAGGCAATGAGATTGAAACGGATTCATGTCCTTCACCCCACAAATGCCAATCATGCGCATCTGCGATGTGTTCCATGATCATTTTACCAGGAGCAAATTTCTCAGGAGCATGTGCTTCACCATGCGTTGATGATTCATGTGCTTCCCCGGCGTGAGCCTTCTCATGCGATGAATCAGCCACGTGTGAAGTAACCTCCACATCTGAAACATTGCCCTCGTGGGCTGTATTCGATGCCGAATGATCTTTGTTAGCAAACGCAGAAACAGCAAAAAAAGCTAAAAAACCCGCCGCAACGAAACTTTTCCGAAATGTGGATGTAGTGAAGAATGTAGAAAAATCAGGCATTTTCTTTTTGTGGCCCATTATTTGAATCGGGGCGCAAATTACTACGCTTTTCAGACATTTCAAACAACAAAAACAAAAGAAAATACAAACAATACGCTGAAGCGAATGCCAAATCTGCTTTTCCCCTGTTCAAAAGCGTTATCAATAAGAAGGTTAACACCGCCAAAAGCCTCAACATACTTGATGTCATCGCCCTGCGAATCCATTGATTGGGATTGGCAATATTTGATTTACTGACATAATATCGCAAAGCCCAGAAAATCACAACCATGTAGACCAAACCCACATAAGCATCCGTTGGTACAGACACTTTAGCACTCAACCAATCCGCTGCCCAGGTACTCAAACCCAGCATAATGCCCAAACCAACGATTTTTATATTGTACTCCCTCACAATTAAAATTTTTTCAAAACTACATACAAACTTACCCCTACCCCAATGATCGCCCCAAAAAATGTACCCACTGGAAATTTCCACACCCACTGAGAATCCACCCATCTCCCTAACAAAACAAACAATACAATCGTAGCAATCATCTCGAATGCGATGCCCGTGTATTTGCCAATTTCGCGCATCAAATCAAGGCTTTGTAGAACCGGCACCAGCCGCTGTTCCCGACGCAGGAACACTTACCGCAACATTCATAGTACAACGACCATTGAATTGCGCACCGGATTCAATCACCATTTTGTTGGTAATGATATCGCCATCAATTTTGGCGGTTGGTTTCAAATCCAACACATTCTTCACCGTGATATTTCCTTTGATGTGTCCGGCAATCGTTGCTGAGTCCGCTTCGATGTTTCCCAAAATCTTCCCTGTACCCCCAATCACCAATCTCTGTCCAACTTTTACGTTCCCTTCAATGGCCCCATCTACACGGAAATCTCCGTTCGACACCAAGTCTCCGGTAATTCGGGTACCCTGTCCGATGATGTTCAAAATTCCCTGCGACTGAGCCGCCTTTTCATTTTTCCCCGATCCTGATTGAAACATTGCCATAACTGCTGATTTGATGTTTCACAAATATATGAAACTAGCCACGCATTTTAAAACAACAAAACCGTCAAAATTCTCACACCCAACTTCATCGATCTCCCCGGCTCAATCAATCCACCTTGGGTCTGGCGGATGTGCTATCAAACTGCTCATCCTTGCCTTCCAAAATGGCATTCAACACCTCCTGCTTACTCCTTTGCACCTCCAACTTACGAGACATATCCTCAATTCTCTGATTGAGTTGTAATACCTCTTTTCTGCTTTCTTTGGTTACCGCATTCGGTAAAATAGCACGCATGGGCGTGTAAGCCAACAACAATAAAACAATCACTGTAAATGCCAACAACAAGCTCGAAAACAACATCAAAACATTCATTGGTGTTAATCGAACAGAAAAAACTTCGGCAAAAGTTGCATCGTTTATTAATACAAAACGATGTTTGTTCCGAAGATTGGCGATAATTTTGCGACGGCGTGAAATTTTGGACATTTTTATATGACTATCATCAATAAAAAATCAAAAATAGCGTTTTAACCCACACAAAAGAATGCGCATCGCACTGAATAAACTCATTTTTACACTGTTGATCATGCTTACCCTAATGATCAGCGCATGTAGCAATGAAGAATCATGGACATACAAAGCCTGGCACAATACCCTGGCCCACTACAATACATTTTTCAATGCTGAACAAAAATGGTTGGAAACCATGGAACTCACCCGGGAGGGATTTAAAGACGACTTCCGCAAACCCATCGTACTTTTCAATTACGGTAGCGCCGATGTTTTAAAAGGAAACCAAAGCGCGATGGATGAGGTAATTAAAAAAGCCTCTACCATGATAGACAAACACCCAAAAAGTCAATGGGTAGACGATGCTTACTTACTCAATGGAAAAGCCTATTTCCTCAAAGGCGAAATCAGCGCAGCCATTGATTTGTTTGAATATGTAAATAGCCATTTCAAAGACCCTGAAATCCAATTTGCTTCTCAACTTTGGATCGCTCGATGCCTTTACATCAAAGGCAAAACCACAGACGCCGAAGTATTGGTGCAGAACATTCTCAAAAACCCCGAATTCCCCAATGCACTTCAAGGTGATGCGCAATGGGTGTATGGATCATTACAATTTTCCTTGGGTAAATTCCAACAAGCCAAGGAACCACTGGAAAAAGCATTGAGTGCCACACGCAATCGAATGGACAAATATCGCTTGCACTTTGCCTTGGGTCAGTGTTACCAGTTCACCAAAGAATACGACAAAGCAGAAGCGCATTATGGTGTAATCGCAAGATTCAATCCCCCCTACGAATTGGCTTTTGCGGCTAGAATGGCTCAAGTAGATATACTTTCGGCCAAGCAAGACAATTACGCCAAAGCGAACAAAGTGCTACAAAGAATGCTCAAAGACGATAAAAATATCGACTACACAGGGCAGATTTACGTAAATATGGGCATCAATGAACTCAAAGCCCAAAATATCCCCATGGCCATGAAGCGATTCAACCAGGCCATACAACTCTCTACCAACAACGAGCATAAAACCAATGCCTACCTTGCAGTGGGTAATTACAACTTTTCGATGAGGCAGTTCCAAACTTCAGCCATTTATTATGATTCGGCCAATGCCATCATCGACAAGTCACACCCCAATTTTGAAGAAATCGTACAGAAGAACGACATCCTCAGCGATCTTTTAAAAGAGGTCATGACCGTTTATAACAACGATAGTTTGTTGAGAATGGCGAAAGACCCCACATGGCGATCAGAAAAAATCGCTCAAGCCATCGACAAAGAAAAAAAGGAAGCCGAAGCAGCGCAAAAAGCACAAGCATTGGCCCAAGCGAGAAAAGATAACAGTGGAATGCCTCCCGCCGGGGGATTTGGTGGTATGGGTGGGGCACCCAACGACATGCCCGCAATGAGCAGCGGCAATTCATCCTTCCCTTTTTATAACGCACTCAACAGAAGCAAAAGTTCTCAAGAATTTCAGAAAATATGGGGTGCTCGCGAAAACAAAGACAACTGGAAATACGCCGCCAAAAAAACCGCTTCCGATGAAAATCTGAATACCAATTCAGATACAGCCCAAAAACAAAAATCAAATCCAAGTGCAAAAGACAGTTTGCCGGCCAACATCCCAGCCAACATCGCCGAGGGAGAAAAGAAATATTACGCAAACCTGCCGCTAACAGAAAAGCAACAAAAGCAGGCACTACTCGAAATCGAAAAAGCCCTGTTCGAAGGGGGTAAAATTTATCAAGACAGACTGCAAGAATACAACGAGGCCATTCGCTTATTTGTAGAATTGGTTACCCGATTCCCTTTCAGTGAAAACATTCCTCAGGCACTTTACGAATTGATTAAGGTCAATCGACTCATTGGCGACTATTCTCAAGCCGATGTTTGGAAAGCCAAACTCTTATCCAATCATCCCAAAAGCGTTTATGTGAGGATGCTTGAAACCGGAGGGTCTCTTTCCGATGTCGCAAAAACAAATTCTGGGAACCAACAAATCGATAGCTTGTTTGCACTCATGCTCGGGGCTTACAATGCAAATCAATTCAATGTTGCGTTGGACATTAAAAACAGGGCCGACAAAGATTTTGCTGGAAATCAACTCCAAACGAAATTTGATTATTTACAAGCATTGTGCTTCATCAAATCCGGAAATTCACCCAAAGGAATAGAGTTGTTAGAGCAATTGGTCATAGACTATCCCAGCAGTGAAATCGCTTTGCGCGCCAGAGACATTATCGAGGCAAATACCAGGCTCAAAGCTGAAGCAGCGGCGGCCAACGCACCCAAATCCGAGGCCACCGTATCATTCACGGCAGCCAAACCCGGCGAAACCATTGATTGTATCTTCACATTTTCTAAAGGGACCAATACAAACATGATTCGCGCTGCGTTATCGGATTTCGGAAAAACCCAGTTTTCATTTGAGAATTTATTGGTAAATCCAAGTACCGCTGTAGGCAGTCAAAACGTCATTCGCATTTCCCAATTCAGCAAGCCCGAAGTGGCCAAAGAATTTGTGGCCTTTCTACAAAAATCAACCAGTTTCTTCGCGGAAAAAGGACTGTACGAATACAATGCGATGTGGATTTCAGAATCCAATTATTTGTATCTAACCAAATCTTTGGATTTGAATGGTTATCGTGCTTTTTTTGAAAAGCAATAACGCATCAGATTACACCACGGGGCATGTAAAAACTGCGTATATTCGCAATTGATTCATGGCCGCTCCAGAGTTTAAATTCACGTTCATCAAACGCTTTTGGCAAATCCTCATCGGAGGTACAATTGGCGTATTCCTTCTCTTTCTTCTTGTCAGCTTTGGCTTATTCGGCGACATGCCCGATGTGGAAGATCTTGAGAACCCCAAAAATGCCTTGAGCTCGGAGATTCTGGGTGATGACGGCTCACTCATTGGTAGTTTTTACCTAGAAAACCGAATCAACACAGCCCACAAAGACATTGCGCCATGTGTTTTTCAAGCACTGGAAGCCACCGAAGACGTTCGTTTTAGATCTCACTCAGGCATCGATGTGAGAGGAACAATTCGGGCTGTTGTGGCTTTGGGACAAGATGGCGGTGCCTCTACCCTCACCCAGCAGTTGTCTGAAAATTTGTTTTACCGTTTCCAAAAGCCTTCCACCAAAATTGGCATGGTGATGCAAAAATTCAAAGAATGGGTCATTGCCGTTGAATTGGAACGCAGATACACCAAAAACGAAATCATCACCATGTATCTCAATACGGTGCCTTTTTCTGGAATCTCTTTTGGTATTGAATCGGCCTCCAAAGAATTTTTTAACAAAAAACCCAAAGACCTTCACATTGAAGAAGCCGCAGTATTGATAGGCATGTTGAAGGCCAACCACCGCTACAACCCCAAATTCAACCCAGACAAATCGCTTGCTCGGAGAAATACGGTCTTGGAACAAATGAACAAATACGATTTCCTTTCAGACGATAGCACCGAATTACTCAAAAATAAACCCATCAAAATCAATTACCGCAGTGCCGAAATGGATGGCATGGCGCAATATTTCAAATATTATTTGGGCGAGTATCTAAAACCATGGTGTAAGGAAAGAGGGATCGATTTATACCGAAGTGGTTTGAAAATCTACACAACCCTAAACCCAAAATTACAACAGTATGCCGAGAAAGCCGTTCAAACCCACATGCCGGATTTGCAATCGCAATTCAATAAAAGTTGGGGCAAGGAAAAACCTTGGCGATACGTGACCACACGAGCCGTAATCCCAGGTTTCATTGAAAGCGCACTCAAACGAACCGATCGATACAAAGCACTCGCAGAAGAAATGGGCGATGACTCTGCCAAAATCATCGCGGAGTTGAAAAAACCCATCAAAATGACCGTCTTCTCGTGGCGTGGAGATCTGGATACTTTTATGTCGCCCTACGATAGTATGTCGTACATCAAAAAAGTCCTAATGGCCGGATTTATTGCCATTCAACCCGAAACTGGGCATGTAAAGGCTTGGGTTGGTGGTGTGAATCACAAATTTTTCAAATACGACCACGTAAACAAAAGAGCCCGCAGGCAAGTGGGATCCACGTTTAAACCCATTGTTTACGCCACCGCGATGGATATCAACCAAATGACACCCTGCACGGAATTCCCCCGTGAACGCACCGTGTTTGTGAGCAATGGCGAAGAATGGAGTCCGCGCAACGCCGATGGCAAATCGGGTGGCGTATGGACGATGACCAAAGGTTTGGCCCTATCAGACAACCTAATTACGGCACAAGTAATGAAAAGCTTGGGCGAAGACGCACCAGAGATTGTGGTAAAATTCGCAGAACGATTGGGTATCGAAGAGAACCGAATCCCGAAAGTGCCATCGATTTGTTTGGGAACCATGGAATTGTCGCCCTTCGAAATGGCCAGCGCCTATTCAGCATTTGCAAACAACGGACTTTGGGTAGAACCCACTTTCTTGGTGAGAATTGAAGACAAAAATGGCAATGTTTTGGAAGAATTCAATCAGCCGAAAACAGACCAAGTATTGAGCGCTGGAAAAGCCTATATGATGTTCAGAATGTTAGAGAATGTGGTAAATGGCGGAACGGGTAGTAGAATCCGTGGTGGTAAATTTGCCATCGAAGGTCATATCGCCGGCAAAACTGGAACCACACAAGGATCTGCCGATGGTTGGTTTATGGGCCTTACCAAAAACCTCGTATGCGCAACCTGGGTTGGAGCCGATGACCCAACAGTTAGAATCAGAGGATCTCTCATTGGTCAAGGTTCCAACATGAGCTTGCCCATTTATGCTTATTTCCTCAAAGCTGCCCTAGCCGATAAATCCACCGGGATTTTAACCGATGCCCTAGATATGCCCGAAGGCTTCGATCCAAGTATTTTGGATTGTACCCGGCGAGCCGAATCAGAAACCCAACAATCACCAGCAAATATTCCAGGGTTGGGCGAATAAGTTGCTTTTGTTAAATTGTTTTGTTATATTTGCACCCCTTAAAAAGTAAAAAATTCTCATGAAACCCAATACTCATCCTTCAAGTTACCGCAAAGTTGTATTCAAAGACATGAGCTGCGACCACAGCTTCATCGTTCACAGCTGCGTAAACACCAAAGAAACTACTGTGTGGGAAGATGGCAACGAATACCCATTGTACAAATTGGAAATTTCGTCTATGTCACACCCATTTTACACTGGAAAGCAGAATTTGATCGACACTGCGGGACGTATCGACAAGTTCATGAAGCGTTACAACAAAAAGTAATTTGTTGTCGTTTAGAAACTGACTCTATCAAAAAGCCAACCCAACGGGTTGGCTTTTTTGTTTTTGGTGTAAATTTGCTTTATGATCCTTCAGTTTACAGAACCACAGCAAATCGAAAACCTATACCCCCTCACGCTAACCCGCCCTGCGGCCGACTTGAGATGTGGCATACTTACCGTAGCTGAAAAATGGGTGCACGATTTGGGTGTGCCTGCAAACAACACAGGATTTATTACCCGAGATTATCTACAACACCCCGATGGCCGTTTCAATAACATTGCAGAATCCTTTCAAAATTCAATCGCCCTGCAAATCAACGGAAGCGCCATCCCCAATCCCGGCATCATTGAGAAAGTAAAACAACTCCAGCCCGGTCAAATGCTCACCAAAGATGGCAAGAACATCGCCGTGTGCATCAGCCAACCTTCTCAACAGAACCATTTATCTGGGTCCGAACAAACTGAAATCATCGAATGCGACTGCCACATCGATTGGCTCGATAGACCTTTTCACATTTTCTCCCTCAACGGCAAAGAAATCATTCAAGATTTTGCAAGAATTACCGCGGGAAGAACGAGTACCTCCCTTTCAAACTCAAACCGAACCATCGGCAACTTCCCCATTTTCATTGAAGAAGGCGCCAAAGTGGAATGTTGTACACTCAACAGCCATGAAGGCCCCATTTACATCGGAAAAAACGCAGAAATCATGGAAGGATCACTCGTGAGAGGTCCGTTAGCCCTGTGCGAAGGCGCCGTATTAAAAATGGGTAGCAAAGTGTACGCCTCCAC
>JAIYBO010000165.1 GCA_027488495.1 Bacteroidota bacterium
AAGCCTTCAATCTTGATCGAATGTAAAGCCCCAGAAATTGTAATTTCCAAAGATACCTTGATTCAAGCAGCCACATATAACAATAAATTAGACAGTAGATTTATGTGGATTACCAATGGTTTAAAACATGCTTGGTTTGAAAAAAACAGCAACGGCACTGCGCTCATCGCTCCACCCGAACTCATCTCTTTGAAGTAAAACTGCGGTTGTTTCCGCTACTCCAACACAAAATCAATCATCTCTTCAGCGATTGTGGCCCTCACTATGCGATCGCAAGATTCATTTTTGAATGGATCAAAATCCAAACTGATGTTTTTATTTGTGCGTTCATTTTCGAGCAATACCTCACCCAACACAGGAATCATGCCGCAACCCGGCTCAATTTTTTTCTTCAATGGCGCAACGATTCTCCAATCAAACTCCTCATCGAGATGTTCAATTTGCCCCTGACCTGTTAACAAATAATGGTCACCCATGATGCCTGGGGTTTGAATGCCTGCAATTTTCTCCAATACCAAATTGCCTTCAAACTCTGATTCTACCTCACCCTGTTTGACTTTGAATTTTACATTTTTGTACATCAATCGTTCCTTTAAATCACGGGTGATAGACATTCTCAAATCCAAAATCTGTGAGGGTTTTCCGTCAGTACCAAACCAATATTCCTCATTGGCATCGGTGAAAACAAAAGATTCAGAAGAATTCTCAATATAATGCGATTTGATGCGTACATGTATTTTACCCGCCCGAAATCTTCCATCCAAACATTTTTGTGTGGGTTTGAAGGGTTTAACTACCGGACCAAAATCGATAACAAATTCGATGTCGTCCCCATCGAAATAGCTAGAATCTATCACAATGATGTGGGCTTCCTTACTCAGGTTCTGAAGAAAAAATTGCGATGGAGCTCCTTTTCCTGTGGTTTGATCAGACACTTCATCCACCAACTCCATGATCGTAGCCAATTCTGTTTGAAGCAACCCGTAATTTTGGGCACTTGACTCATTGTTGTCTTGATTGTGATTGATTCGTTCACACGACCCCAACATCAACACTGATACACAGATAAATGCTGTAATAACGGCGTATTTGAGTTGCGATTTCATCAATGTGTGTGTCTTTTGATTGCAATTTTCGCAAAAAGCAACCACTCTATAACAAAGATAATGCGTTTAACCCCCAAATCATTCACACATTTCTTTGAAAACCTCTACAATTACTTCACATGCCCATTGGATTTCTTCTTCCGTAATTGTCAATGGTGGCGCCAATCGCAGGCAATTTGGGGCATAGAGAAACCAATCAGAAAACAAACCTCTTTCGAGCATTTTCTGAATGCAATTTTGCACCAATTCAAAAGAATCCAATTCTACCGCCAACATCAGACCCTTACCATGGATGTTTTTTACCATCGGATGCTTTAGCCCTTTCTTAAACAACTCGCCTTTCTTGAGTACATCGTCCATCGAGATTTCGGAGAGCAACACGTCAAAAGCCGCCTCACCCGCCGCACATACCACCGGATGTCCACCAAAAGTAGTAATATGACCGAGTATGGGATTGTAAGATAGTTGCGACATCAAGGGTTTGGAGGTGATAAAACCGCCCATGGGCATTCCGCCGCCCAACGCTTTGCCCAAAACCAACACATCGGGCACAACACCCACATGTTGAAACGCAAACAAACTACCCGTTCTTCCAAAACCCGTTTGAATTTCATCAAAAACCAAGAGGGCGCAATGCTCATCACATTTTTGTCGCAGTGCCTGTAAAAAAGGCACATCGCATGGTTGCACACCGCGTTCTGCCTGTATCACTTCAACCACCACGGCAGCCACTCGAGACCAAGGAATCGAATTCAGTTTTTCAATATCGTTTTGATCAACAAAATGGACCGATGGCAAAAGTGGGCGGTAGGCCTGACTGTAATAATCATTGCTCATCAAACTCAACGGACCCTGACTGCTACCGTGGTAGGCATTGGTTAATGCCACAAAATCGGATTTCCCAGTTACCCGCTTGGCCAGTTTCATGGCACCATCGATGGCCTCTCCACCAGAATTCACAAAATAACAGCAATCCAAATTTTCGGGCAGTTTACTCACCAAAGCACAAGCATAATTGGATTGCGGCGTTTGAACCGTTTCTCCGTATACCATCACGTGCATGAATTCGGCGGCTTGCTTTTGAACGGCTTCAACCACCTTGGGATGTTGATGTCCCACATTACAAACCGAAATCCCAGCAATCAAATCCAAATATTTCTTTCCGGATGCGTCGTACAAGTAATTCCCACTGGCCCGCGTGATGTGTATGGCCATGGGATTGGGGCTGGTTTGCGCCATGTGCGATAAAAATGCTTGTCGCGGATGAATGTGCATGGAACAAAGGTAACTCAGAAATCAAGGACATAAAAAAACCCCGACGATGCGGGGTTCTTTCAAAAAAGTTGAAGTTAGTATTAGATACCAGCGTTCAATTCAGCACCTGCTTTGAACTTAGCAACCTTTTTGGCAGCGATTTTGATCTCGGCACCAGTTTGTGGGTTACGGCCAGTACGTGCATTGCGCTCGCTTACTGAGAAAGTACCGAATCCTACCAAAATTACTTTGTCACCCTTTTTCAATGCTTCAGCAGTTGCAGAGGTGAAGCTGTTCAATGCAGAAGCAGCTTGTGCTTTGGTGATGCCAGCATCGCTAGCCATTCTTCCAATTAAATCTGATTTGTTCATGTTTATAAATTTTGTTTTGTTAGTGTTCCAAAAGTAAACAAGGGATTTAGTTTGTCAAGTAGTGCCAATACCCTACTACTATGAACTTTTACACGAGAAATTAACAATTTCAAAAAATCGCCAACCTATTAATTCATAACTAATTGATTTACAGCCTTATATAAAAAATCATTGGGTTCGCTCCGATTCCAAATAATTTTCGCTGAACCATAGTAAATACTGCGTTTTTCGGACAATTCGACCAATTTTTCCATGATTTCTTGCTTGTTTGAACCCTGAAACAGAGGTCGGCCCGACTCATTTTCAGCGATTCTTTGCACCAAAACGTCGAATGAAGTATTCAAATACAACGTAAGTCCATGAGATTTCATCCAATCCATATTGCCATGAAATGCAGCGGTTCCACCGCCGCAACTGATCACTGCATTCTGTAGATTCCGCGTTTCACGCAAACATTTCGCCTCCAATTCACGAAAACCTTCTTCGCCCAGGGCAGAAAACAATGCGGGGATCGACATGCCTGAAATGGCACAAATTTGTTCATCCAAATCAACACAATCCCATCCCAATTTATTTGCCAGCCACTTGGCGGTGGTGGTTTTTCCGGCGGCGGGCATTCCTACTAAGTATAGTTTATTCATATCGAACACGGGGGTCTATCCAAACATACAACAGTTCGGTAATCGTATGCAAAACGAAAAACACACAAGCTGTGAATAAAACCGCCCCCATGACCACCGGAAAATCGGATTGTTGCAATGCTTCGATGGTCACTTTGCCCAAACCGCGCCATTGAAAAATATATTCGGTAAAAAACGAACCAGCGAGCAAACTGCTGAACCACCCACCCACACTGGTAATGAGCGGATTCATGGCATTGGGCAAAGCATGTTTTACGGTGGCTTGCCATTTAGACAGACCTTTGGATCTTGCCGTGCGTACAAAATCTTGGGCAAGCATCTCAACCATGGTATTTCTTGTTAATTGAATAAACACCGCCAAGGGTCGAATCCCCAACGCGAGGGCCGGAAGAATCATGTTGCTCAACACCATGGTGCGATTTTCACCCAGTTCATCAATTTCATACAAACTGCCCGTCATGGGCAAATGTGTGTATTCGTGCCACACAAACCCAAATAACCACGAAAATATCATCGCCGAAAAGAAACTGGGCATGGAGATACCGATGGCTGAAAAGCCCACAATCAGATGATCCAACGCCTTCCCTTGCTTCATCGCAGCCACAATACCCAATGGAATGCCAAACATTAGCGCAATGAGCATCGCCGCCATCGCCAGAACCATCGTACCCAAAAATGCTTGAAACAACATACCACCCACGGGCTGTTTGCTCTGAAACGATGTACGCAAATACGGGAGCTTCAACCATACTTGCCATTTGCCCCGATTCAAGGCAAAACCCGAGAGGTATTTCAATTTTTGCGAAGTGGAATCATACACAGAAATCAAAGACAAATCGTTCACATAATAAATCGCTTGTTTGTGTAGCGGTTGATCCAAACCCAGTTCCGCCACAATGGCCTGCTTGGTTTTTGCATCGGCGCGCTGAGAAGTGAGCAATTCTTCCGCATTGGGCAAAGCCTGAAACAGCACAAAAATGAACAGCACTAGTCCCAACAGCACGGCAAATAAGAATTTGGATTTCTTCCAAATAGACTTCATGATTTGATCTTACTTGAAAGTCTTTTGATGATCCCCACTTTTTCGCCCTTCGCTTTGCGATGCTCAACATCTAAATGAGCCACTGAAGGCAGGTCTCTCCCACTCCATTTGCCCAGCACTTTGGCACCTTGGAAAAAATATAGCGTGGGATTATAGCGTGCCATGGTCAGCAACATTTTCTGATCTGCAGAATAAAACTTCATATCCAAGTTGTGTTGTTTGATAAATGCTGCGGCGGGTTCTGCTGCGGCCGACGTTAATCCATATACCCGAACACCCTTTGCTTTGGCCCATATTAGCAATTCTTTCCATTGTTGCATCCCACTCAAATCGGCTTGGTCTAAATAAGGCATCACCATCGCCAACTGAAAACCGGTGGCATTCAGGAAGGTATCTTTCATATCTGCCCCGCTCTGATCATCGTTGATGGCGAAATCATGTATGGGCGATTTATATCCTTCAATCACGAGCTTTCTTCTTTGCGATTTTTTGTCATCGTATTGATATCCAGCATCCATGTATTTTGAGAACTCACTGGTGGCACATTGCACAGAATCAATTCCACCTTTTTGATTGGGCTTATACAACACCCAAGTAATTTCAATGCTATCGGTGGCGCGCATACCCTCGGGCACTTCCGTCATCACCCTTTTAATATCGTTCCCCACTTTGTAGGGCAGGAAATCCCAAATGGGCAGATACATATAACAATATACACCAAACGAGATTGTTAAAGCGCTCAAAACAACCATCAACTTATGGCCGAAGCCTTTTGAGAACCAAGGTACATTGTGTTTCTGTGCGATCAACATCACCCCCACCAAAACCAAAAGCACCAAGTCCTTGTAAAAAGAATGCCAGGGCTTCAGTTTGAGAAAATCCCCAAAACAACCACAATCTGTCACTTTATTAAAATACGCACTGTACCCCGTTAGAAAGGTAAAGAAAACAATCAATATGGCCGTAATGGTGATGGTCAGCCGGATGTTCCAGCCAATCAACATCGCCAAGCC
>JAIYBO010000121.1 GCA_027488495.1 Bacteroidota bacterium
ATCCATATGTCACAAGATCCACACTGTCCCCAATGCAATTCTGAATACCCATATCCATCTGGCGATTTGTGGATTTGTCCCGAGTGCGCTCACGAATGGAGTTTGAGCGACGCTGCTGATTCGGACACTGGATTGTTGGTGAGAGATGCCAACGGCAACCCATTGAAAGATGGTGATTCAGTGACTGTGATCAAAGATCTGCCGGTGAAGGGTTTTTCTAAGGCAATTAAAGTGGGTACCAAGGTGACCAACATTCGCTTGGTTGAGGGCGACCACAACATCGATTGCAAAATTGCTGGCTTTGGAGCGATGGCTCTGAAGAGTGAGTTTGTGAAAAAGGCACAAAGACGGTATGTCATTACCGATCTATTGGTAATGTGACATTCACAACCATTTTTTACTCATTATTCGATGGTTCAATTCTTTATGAATCTCAGAGTTTGTCGGTGATTTTTGGTTACCACTTCCACAAAATACAATCCATCAGAAAGGTTTGAAACGTTCAATGTGGCGTTTGTGCCCTGAAGTGCCAATGAGCCCAATTCATTGAATATTTTCACCTCAACGATGACCTCTTTGGTCAATATTTGGATTTGGGAAGCAGCAGGATTGGGGTAAATGAGCATTCGTTCATTGGGAATTTCTTGGTTGTTGACTGCGCCGCCGCGAATGAATTGGAATTGCCAGTATCCGGCGCCATAGTTGATGCCAGCCGTTAAACGCGTCGCGGTTAAGGAGATTTGGTAATTTCTTTGATTGGGTACGGTGCTTCCACTACTCAATTCGCCACTGTTTGTGGCTTTGGGCAACCCAAGGTAATTTCCTTTGCCATCGATGACAAGCAGGCCAGTGATGCTGTCTATGTACCATTTGCCAATGTTCGTTCCATCATGGGGCGATACAGGTATGCCGCAAAGTTCTTTTCCAGCATTCTGCCATCCTTCGAGCCAAGTTTGGGATCCAAGTGCGTTTTTGAACTCTCCATTTTTTGAGATTTGGTATACATCATCGAACAAGCAAGATCGGGTGGCGACATCCGCCATGCTATTGCTCCACCAGTTTAAACTGCTAGGCGAAGGCCCCACTGCCATGGCGTTGGCCACAGGTTCGAGGATCCAGTTTCCTGCCAATGAATAGGTGTTGAATGTTGTTGTGCTGCTTTGCTGACGGCCGTTGTTGTTGTCTATTGCCACTGCATACACTTGGTGTTTGCCTTCGGCCAATTTCGAACTGAACGAATAAGGTGCCGCAGTGTCTATGGCCACAGAATCGCCATCGAGCCAAAAAGTCACAGACTTGATGCTTCCATCCAAGTCATCGGCACTTGCGGTGATTTGAAAAGGTTGGTTTTCGATGGTTGTGGTTGTGGCGATGGGGTTGGTGATTGAAACTTCGGGCAGTTGGTTGCCCCCGTTGCGCACAAAAATGAAAATGTCGTTTTCGTCATTGTTTAAGCTGTCGCTCACTGTGAGTCTGATTTTGTATACGCCTTCCTGAGGTTGCTTTAGTGTAACTTTTTGATTGTTTCTTCGCTCAATGATGAGTTTCGATGGGCCATAAATTTGCTGCCAATTGTAATTTAGGTAGCCCAAATGACCGTAACTGCTTTTGCTGCCATCGCAAATCAAGCTGTCTGTGCCAATCGCACAAGAGATGTTTCCGCCGGCATCCGCTACGGGCAAGGCCTTGGGTAGGTTGCTGCTCCACGCAAATTGCAGTTTGCCCAAATTTACTCCCGCGTCATCAAACTGAAGTCTCATCACGCGTTTGCCTCTCACAAGGGGTATGTTTTTCACAGTGATCGAACCAAAAGTTTCCCATTTTTGCGTACTCGGGAAGGTGATGTCGTTGGCAATTCGTTGGTTGTTGAGCCAAATGGAGAGTTTGCCTGCAACGCCAGGGTTGCCATTGGCATATCGCAACGTGCAATCATAGAGCCCGTCTTTGGTGATGTTGGCTGTGTATTCTGTCCATTCCCCCGCATCGATATAAGTCAAAATCGCTCCTTCTTGTGCGTTGCTAGAGGCGTCAACGGATTCATTGGTTCTGAAATTGCCTAGGTTTTTGGTGCTGAAATCGATGTAAGCAATGCTTTGGCCATTCCCTCCTTCAAACTCATCGAAATGACCACTTTGAAAGCTGCCGGGGATGGTTGTGATGCTTTTGTTGTAAGCGATTTGTTCTCCAACAATGACCTCTGTGAGATTGGAGATAAGCTGGTTTTGCCCTTTGAAAACTCGAGCATAAAAGATGTATTTCCCTGCATTCAGCGCCGCAGTAGTGAGTGCAAATGGGGCTGAAACGTTGGTTTTGACGCGATTGGATCCCATGTACCACTGAACTGAATCCGGGGTAATGCTGAGTGAATCGAAATACACGGTGGCCGCAGTGCCTTTGTACAATTGCCCAAAATCGGTGGTGATGTGCGCAGTGATGTCGAGATCCAAACTCGTTTTGAGCTTTCTTGGAGCGATGGTCATGACATATCCATCCGAGAATTTTACCTTGAGCGTATCGGGTCCATCGTTTTTGGCAACGTAAACCATTTGATTGCCTTTTTTAAAGGCCACCGCCAAGGGGTGATTTGCGGTGGTTTGAGGTTGTAGTCGACCCAAGGCATTGAGGGAGTGAAGCCAATGGTAGGTTTGTGCATCGGAAACGCCAAATTTCAAGTTGCGATTGGGGAAGCTGTTGTATAGTTCAATCGCTTTGGGGGCGTTGGTGTAGGCCAGGAATTCCCAGTATACATCGTGCCATAAATTGTCATTGACTTGGTTTGAGAGAATACCAGTGTTTTTGGTCATTTCGTTCCAAAGGCGCTTTGCATAGCTGGTGTCGTGGGCCAAATAGAAAGATCCGCCATGAATGGGGTACATCTCAATGCCGTAAGATGCTGCAATGTCGTTCGTCCAGAAGGTGCCATTGTCGTAGGAGTTGCCCCAAACCCTTGAAACCAAAGCGTATTGCTGTGTTTTGGAAAAGTTGCGTTGTTTGGTATCGAACCAATATTCTTCGATGGCTGATTGCTCCGTGGTGTAGAGGTAAATGCCGAGGTTTCGGATGTTGCTGTCTTGTGTGATGCTTCCCCAATGAATCAGGGAAGAGTTGAACTGCATGCTTTCAGATGTTGATTCTTGGTCGTTTCCTTGCGGGAAAGTGGCAAATCCATTGGCCCAACAATGTCCGGTATAGGGGTTGAAGTTTCGGAGGTAGGGGAACATTTGATCGTTTCTTTGTGTGGATGCGGCGTCCCTAACCAATAAATTGATCATGGCGCCGAACGATTTGGCCCAGCCGGGTTCGAATTCTTCCAAGAAGGCCGCAGCGTGGATGAAATAGCCCCAGTGAAAATGGTGATCATTGATGTTGTTGTCTTGACCATGGCCTGCGGGGTAGCCCAACAGCGAAGACCAAGTTTTGTTGTAATAAAACAAGAAAGCAATTTCACCCGGGTTGTGGGTGAGCCAATTTTCGAGTCGTGATTTGATGGTCTTGTGAATGGTTAATGTGCTTTGTTTATCGCCCATTTCGTGGGCAATTCTCGCGGTTTGGATCAAGCGATTCATGACCTGACCTTCGTTGTATGAATCGGTCCAGGTGGCTAAGCCTTCGTTTTTGATGTCGTTGATTTTCTGTTGCAAGGCGATGGGGTTGAAGCCGGCGCTCAATGGGTCAACGAAAGGCAATGTGGGCAGTATGCCACTGAAGGTATTGGTGGTTGAAAACTGGTTTGTGGCCCTCATTTTCAGGGTGCCTCGAACAGTTGAATAGGTGTAATTTAGGTAGTTGGCGTTGGGCTCGTTGCTGTGCGACCAGTGGTGGGGGAGTATGCCGCACAATACATTGGAATCTGTTCCTTCATGAACGCGTTTGTTGATGGTAAAATGTGTGGTCACCGTGCTTTTTTGGTTGTTGAACTCCCAACTGCTCGTTGTTTTGGTGGGCTCAACGTAGGCGAATTTTTGAAAAGAATCTGCCATGGCACTGAGCTGTGTGCTGTTTTGGGGGAGCATTAGCATCGACCAATAATTGGAGCCATTTAGAGATGAAGTGTACACCGAACCGTTTTTCGTCCAACTGCTTCCCTTGGGTCCATAAACCACGAAATCTGCGCCGTTGTATGCGTTTTCGATGATGATTTTTTCATTGGAGATTGTGGCGGTGCCTGAGTTGATTTTGATGCTGGCTTCGTTGTTGCCGTCTTTTTGAAAGTAGATAAAGGGCATGCCCATGCCCACGGTGGCTTGGAACCTACGCGATGCGTCTTTCCATTCCATGGTGATGAGCCAATCGCTATAATGTGAAATGTAAGGCGCGTTGTGATTGAGTGAAGTTACGCCAACGGTGATGGGTTCGATGTCTGATATCACGCCCCAGGGAATGTAAGAAACCACCAATCCGCTGTTTACGGTTTTCATGGTGAGGGGGTAGTTGAAAAGATTGTCGCAATGGGCATTTTTTAATTTGGCTGACCACCAATCGTTGGTTGGAACGGGTTTGGTTTTCAGGGAATCGATGAGGTAGGGAGTGCCTGATGGGTATCCGTTTCTGCCTGCGACATCGGTTCCTGGGAATGTGCTGGTATAACTGCCGCTACCAACTTTTACTGTTTGGGCGTGTGATGCGGTGGTAAGTAAAACGCCGAAGATTGCGGCTAAGATGATTCGTGAAAAGCGTTGCGGAGTTTTCAAAAGAGTTGAGTATCCTAAGGATATTAAACGAAGGTATATAATTATTGTATTTTTTACAATAATATTTTCAGGGGGCGTTTGTTTGACTAGTTGCTTGTATAATTGGGTGATTACGCGGTAAAATATTGACGAGGTTTTTTTGGATTAATTGTTTATTTACCAACAGTTTACAGCGTCCTAGGTGGACTTTTTGAGATTCGGATTTCAGTCCACCGATTAACGCACCTAGCTTAAGTGGTTCAGGCCCGAAAAGGCATAAAAAACCCCAAATTCGCTAGAATTCGGGGTAAAAAGGGGTAAAAACTGGGTTTGTTGCAGAGAGGAAGGTTTGTGAACCGTTGTCTCTAAGTGTGTGTTTTGTAATGATTTACGTATTTCTTTAGCCAAAGGGGTCACCAATAGGAAACCAAGTCAAAAAGCTGGGGGACTTGACTCTCTTCTAAGCCACCCTTTGGACAACACGAATATAAAGAACCCACCGGAGAAGACATAATGATTTCTCCACATTAACTGCCGAAGATTTCGGTATAGGTTGATTCGATTCGCTTTACTTCCCGCTCAGTTAGCATGCTGAATTCTTTTTCTTTGGCTCGCTTTGATAACACACTTTGGTTTTGCTGTAAAAATCTAACGAGCACCGAAATTAATTTATCGGGCATTTCAAATTCCTCCTCCATGTAGGCTTTAAAGGCGTCATAATTTGCCAGGTAATTTATCTCCTGTGGGATGATGTTTTTGATGGTATCTGCTACACAATCAAACAAAAACTCGGCTTGTTTGGTAGCATCAAAAAATCGGTAATAGTCTTTGGTTTCATTGGTTACCTCCACATTGTGATCTTTGGTTTCAATCCATTCAATATGATCCAACAATGGTTTGGAATAAGATTCTAATACTTTTTGATAGTCATTGATATGGTCAAGTATTGAAGATGAAACTGGGAAAATGATACCCTGGTCGGCAAACTGTTTTTTTGCCAGCATATGATGAATCAAATACCGGTGTATTCTTCCATTGCCATCTTCAAAAGGATGAATAAATACAAATCCAAATGCAATGACCGCCGCTGCCAATACTGCATGGATGTCATCTTTGATGAGCATCTGATTTACGTCAATCAAACCGTCTACAAGGTCATCTAGGTCCTCAGATTTTGCAGAGATATGATCAGGGATAGGCTCGCCGGATACTCGATCATGCTCCCCAACAAATCCACCTTTTTTTCTCAATCCCATTTGAACAAATCGTGTATTTTCTATCACCAACTGCTGCAGGCGTATCAATTCTTCTTTGCTCAGGTCGTTTAAACCTGCTTGACCTATGGCTGTACCCCACCTAGCCGCCCTTTTACTCTTTGGGCTTTCGCCTTCGATGGTAAATGAAGCTTTTGAGTCTTTAAGTAGCAAAAATGCAGATGCCCTTTGTATGATATCTTTTCTTATCCCCGCAAGTTGTTTTTTGTTCTCCTCTACATAACTTTTGGAAAGATGTTGTTCGATTTTTTCCGTTTTCCTGATGAGCGCACAGAATTTATTTGTTCCTGGTAAATTATTCAGTACCAAATGCCGGGGCGATTTAATACCCGCAACAGCAAATTGTAATTTGCTATCGACCGCGGGTACATAGCTTTTTTTGCTGATGCCACTTTTGCCAACAATCGGCTTACCTGATACCCATTCTAGCAAAAACCAAATCCTTCTGGAATATTGGCCCAATGGCTCTATGTTCACTAACGCTAAAAGCTCTTCATTGCTCAACTGTTCATGCAACTTAGCAAACACCAGTAGATTTACTCCTTCGTATTTAAGCGCAAATACCAAGTGATTGTACAATGCCTGTATTTTGGAGATGCTAGCATGATCTTGAGGTAAATATGCGGCAGAGAATACCAGCCACGATTCATCCTTTACGCTTCGGTATTTCTCCGAAACCATTGCTTTCACCTGGGGCATTGGAATTTGGAGCTTTAACTTTTCAATGACAGCCGTGTACCCCACAATCCATCCTGGACAAGGTTTTGCTATCCCTTGAATTACGGGCGCATCGTCCAAAAAATAGGCGCTATTAGTCATGTTTGATTATTTAGGAGCGTAATATATAAAAAAAATGGACGCAAATAAAATAAAATAGGCGTATAGTAATATTACATGTTAAAAATGAGCGTATCCAAAGAAGGATTACCTATTTTCTTCCGCCGGAAAAAACGCCATACATATTACCTATGAGTCAGTTTTGCCGCGACGATTGGGATTAGTCGCCAGCTTTTTTTCAACCAATTGAAGGAATATGGTAAATGTTAAAAAAAAAAAAAAA
>JAIYBO010000155.1 GCA_027488495.1 Bacteroidota bacterium
GATAGTATTGTTTGCCAAGACCAAGCGACTACATTGAAGGCCTTGCCGAAATACAAAATGTTCCACCCAGATCCAATCAACTTTGGAACATGGGATTTCACAGACTACTGGAGAGACCCTGTTCGTCAGGCTGAAACTGCTCAAGGTAAGAAAAATCGCGAGCCATTCACCAAGTGGGATTGGAACAAAGCCGATGACGATCCAAGTAAGCCTGTAACCAGCTTCGGCGGACAGCCTTGGGGTGGTACCGGTGTTGGAACGCCTGCATTGCCATGGGTTGACCTTGGTGGAGGTGGCGCTTTGGCTACTTACTACAAGAATGATTCAGGTGTTTACATCTTCCGTAACATAGCAGGAGATAGTACTGGTTGTATGGATACTGTTGAACGCAGGTTGTTCATCTCTCGTTTGGATGTGAAGTTTGGATTGAACATAGATGTGCCCAATTGTAACTCAATCATCGAGTTTTTTGATAGCAGCTTCTTGCATGATCCATGTTCATGGGCCATGAAAAATTGTAACGGTCCAACACCCATGATGTGTGATTATATCAAAGAGTGGTTCATTGATTGGGGTGACGGTACGGATAATTTATTCAAACGCGATGCTGCCAATAAGGCTGGATTACCCGATCGTTTGGGGCACAAGTATAGTCGCAATGGATGGTTCAAGATTCAGTATAGGTTGAAAACGGATCAAGGTTGCGAAGACACGTTCAGTCGTTGGATAAAAGTTCCTGGCCCACGTCCTCGCTTTGAGTTTACAACCAAAGCCGGAAACGAAGTGACCATCTGTGTTGGAGATAGTTTGCAATTTACTAACTTGACGGACAGCGCATCGGCTAAGGCAGATTGGACATGGTTCTTTGGTGATGGTAAAATCAACAATACTAAAGATACGTTCTTGTATCACAGATACGACAAAGCTGGCAAGTTTTATGTGTTCCTAGAACAATATGATGTTTTGATCTTGCCTCCGAATGTTGACAAGTACTGTCCAGCTACCTACCCAGATACCCCAAGTCAAAAGGCTTTCATCGTAACGGTGTTGCCAAGAGATACGGTGAGAGGATTTGTATTAAAACCGGCGATATGTCTTGGAGATAGTAACACTTTCGTAGACAAATCTGATACAATATTCAAGTCATACAAATGGAAGTTCCATAACTTGAGTACTGGTCAAATTGATACTGTAACTACAACGAGCAAGTCACTTTCTTGGAGATTTACTCAACCGGGTAGAATTCGAGTATCGCATTATGCGGATTATGATCCAAACAGGCCAAGGCCATGGTGTCCGACAGATTTGGCTGATCAGTTCTTCTTGGTTGACTCTGTGGTTTCTGATTTCGATATTGACGCGACAAAGACACCGGATTATACATTTACAAGAAAAGACGTGAATGGTACTCAATTCCGTTGGGGCTTCAATCACCAAAACAACATCAAGTTAACTGGTGAGAAGTTGGTGGTAGACAATAGCAGTGCGGATAAGATTGTAAGTGCATCTTACAGTGGTACTGATACTTTCTGGGTGTGCTTAGAGGTTACTAACTCTACAGGTTGTAAAGACACGATTTGTAAGCCTGTGTATGTGAACCAATTCATTTACTTGGCCAACGTATTCACCCCAGGTAACAGCGATAACAAGAACGATGTATTCCGTGTGCCGATTGCAGGACACTCATTGTTTGAATTGCGCATCTTCAACCGTTACGGTGAGCGTGTGTTCACTTCGAAAGATCCTCAGATTCAGTGGAATGGTCGTGTGAACAACGACGGTCCGGAAGTGCCTTCAGGAACCTACTTCTACCAATTGACTTATCAGTTCAAGGGTAAAGATCAGGTGAACAAGGTGAACGGATCTGTGAATGTGATTCGCAAGGAGCCTTAATAGATAATTGAATTTTCAAGAAAGCCCCGCAGAACCTGCGGGGCTTTCTTTATTTTTGTAGGTGTGTGATTAAGCACTTTTAATATGACTCAAATCCAAACCAAAGAAGATACCATTGTAGCGCGTGCCACGGCCGCCGGCGTGGGGGCGATTGCAGTAATACGGGTATCTGGAGGTGAGGCAATTTCCATGACTGACCAGCTTTTGAGAAAAGGTGTGTTGGATGTCCCTACACATACGGTACATTTACGCACTTTATATGATGAGGAGGGTGCGATGGATGAAGGTTTGGTGGCCGTTTTTAAGGATGGGAAAAGTTATACTGGAGAGGATACTGTAGAAATTTCTTTGCACGGCAGTGAATACATCGTGTCGAGGGTTTTGAAGGCCTTCATTCGTAAGGGTGCAAGGTTGGCTGAACCTGGTGAATTTACCCAACGGGCTTTTTTGAATGGTAAGCTCGATTTGGCGCAAGCTGAGGCCGTAGCAGATATAATCGCATCTGAACATCGTATGGCGCATGATTTGGCTTTAAAACAGCTCAAAGGGGGCTTTTCGAGGGATATCGCTACGTTGAGGGACCGGCTATTGCATTTTACCAGTTTGGTGGAGTTGGAATTGGACTTCGCCGAGGAGGATGTGGAATTTGCATCGAGGGATGAGTTAAAGACCTTGGTGCTCAGGATTAAAGCGGAGGTTGATGCGCTGAGTGATTCTTTCGCTTTGGGAAATGTGATCAAGAAGGGATTGGCGTTGGTGTTGGCAGGCAGGCCCAATGCGGGGAAGAGTACGTTGTTTAATGCGTTGTTGAATGAAGACAGGGCGATTGTGAGTGATATCGCGGGAACCACCCGAGATGCCATTGAAGCGCAGTTGAACTTTGAGGGTTTTTTGTTGCGTTTGATCGATAC
>JAIYBO010000230.1 GCA_027488495.1 Bacteroidota bacterium
AAATTCATAAGAATCCTATTATTTTCAGTACCTTTGCGGTAGATTCATGACTGAAAAAATTCTCATTCTCGACTTTGGTTCTCAGTATACCCAATTGATCGCACGTCGCTTGCGCGAATTGTTCGTTTATTGCGAAATCCATCCTTACAACCATATCCCTGAATTAAGTAACGATATCAAGGGCATCATTCTATCGGGCAGTCCCTGTTCGGTAAATGAAACTGATGCGCCCATGGTTGATTTGGCGGCGTTGATGTTGCACAGTCCCCTACTCGGCGTTTGCTACGGAGCACAGTTGTTGGCCAAAGTATACGGTGGTGTAGTATCTCGCAGCGATCACCGCGAATATGGCAGGGCGATGATGCAAAGAACTGGGAACGACAGCCATCTATTATCAGGATTGAGCGATGAATCTCAAGTTTGGATGAGTCATGGTGATACTATCACTGCATTGCCTGCACAGGCGCAAGTCATAGCAAAAACAGATTCTATTCCAGTGGCTGCATTCTCTTTGGAAAGCGAACATCCTGTTTATGGCATTCAATTCCACCCGGAGGTATATCACAGCACTGAAGGCTTGGCACTGCTCAAGAATTTCGCATACGGCATTTGTGGCTGCGCTGGAGATTGGACACCCGGTCATTTCATCGATGAAACCGTAAAAAACATCCAAGATACCGTTGGCACAGATCAAGTGATTTTGGGTCTATCTGGGGGTGTGGATAGCTCAGTGGCGGCATTGTTGCTGCACAAAGCCATTGGCAAGCAGTTGCATTGTATTTTTATCGACAATGGATTGTTGCGTAAAAACGAATTCGCCTTAGTGCAAGAGGCTTATGAACAATTAGAATTGAACGTGATTGGCGTGGATGCATCAAAGCAATTCTACCAGGCGTTGGAGGGACTTACCGATCCAGAAGCCAAAAGAAAAGCCATCGGTCGCGTGTTTGTTGAAGTATTCCAAGAGGAAAGCTTGAAAATCAAAGATGCGAAATGGCTGGCACAAGGAACCATTTATCCCGATGTGATTGAGAGTGTGAGCGTAAAAGGTCCTAGCGCTACCATCAAAAGCCACCACAACGTGGGCGGTTTACCCGAAAAAATGAGTTTGAAAATCATCGAGCCTTTGAGAAGTTTGTTCAAAGACGAGGTGAGGCGTGTTGGCGATGCCATGGGCTTGCCGCATGAAATATTACACAGACATCCTTTCCCAGGTCCAGGTTTGGGCATTCGCATTTTGGGTGATATCACAGAAGCCAAAGTAAAATTGCTACAGGAAGCCGATTGGGTTTATATGGAAAAATTGCGGGAGCACGGTTGGTACGAAAAAATTTGGCAAGCAGGCGCAATCCTATTGCCGATACAAAGTGTTGGTGTAATGGGCGATGAAAGAACCTATGAGCAAGTGGTTGCTTTGAGGGCAGTAACAAGCACCGATGGCATGACCGCTGACTGGGTGCATCTCCCCTACGAAATATTGGCTGATATCAGCAATAGCATCATCAACCGCGTGAGAGGGATCAATCGTGTGGTGTACGACATTAGTTCAAAACCACCCGCTACCATTGAGTGGGAATAAAAAATACAACCTCATGAAATCACCGAAAACCTTCAAACACCATGTAAATACCACCTTTCAAGGGTTGGTACTCATAGGAATTTTGTGGGTTTCAGGATTAAACGCTCAGGAGTTGGTTGCGCCGAAAACGGAAGGTCATGTGGGTCCGTTGCGCATCGGCATAGCACTGCCATTTCACGCACAGGGCGAAAAAGCAAATCCGCTGTCTGATGCGATGATGGATTACTACTTGGGACTCAAGTTGGGTTTTGCCGAATTGGAACAAGAGGGATTTCAAGCGAATGTGATGGTTTGGGACACTGAGCCCACAGACAGTACGCCACTCAATAAATTGAAAATCAACACCTTAGTTGGTAGCAATTCATTCAAGGAACAAGATATTTTGATTGGACCTGTTTATGAACAGAATTTCAAAGAATTGGTTCAGCATACTTCGTTGGAATGGAAAACACCACCCGCAGTTTGGGTTTCTCCCATGGGTTACATCAAGCCGATGTCGTCTAAAGGCAAAGGCCCTTTCCCCAACTTAAACTTTTTCATCAACGATACCCTTCGATACAAAAGTGTAGCAAAAAACATTGCGAATATGTTTCCAAAGCACCGGGTATGCATTGTGATTGACGCAGACAAGAACAGCAAGATCAAGGGCAATATGTACAAGGCGGTGATGCAGAAAGCCACAAGCAAATTGGTCACAGTACATACTTTAAAAAATGGTGTGCTCACGCCGGCCCTGCCCAAAAGAGACAGCATTGTAATGGCCTCCTGTATCTCAGACCCCACATTGAGGGTGGCAATGGAGAAGTTGTTTGAAAAACGACAGCAATGTTGGTTGGTAGCAGATTTGGGATGGTTCGAAGACAAGCGTTACTATTCAGGATTAAATGATGTGATGTGCATATATCCCACCGTGAATTTTACGGACTTTCACGATACAGCAACCATCAGTTTCTCCAAAAAATTCTTTCAAACCTATGGTTTTGAACCCAGCAGATTCGGCTTCATAGGCTACGACCAAGGCAAATTCATTGGATACAGTAGTATGGCGTTTGGACCAGCCTTTTTGTCGGCTCTCCCCGATGCCACTTATGAGGGTTTGATCAATTCAATACACATCAAAAAGGGAGGAACGTCTCCTTACAACGATGGTATTAGGTTTGTGATCATTTACGAAGATACACCCCACATTTTCAACCAGTAAGCGACTGGGGATTTTAGCAATTCAAACAAGATGCTGCCTTATTTATTTTATAAAAACTGTGCCGATATGTTGCATGCATACGATGGCGGCGTACCCTTTCATTTGTATTTGAAAGAGCAATTCAAGGAGCACAAAAACTGGGGCAGCAAGGATCGCAAGCGCTACCGCGCTTGCTGTTATTTCTTCTGGCGAAACGCCATTGGCGTTTCGCGGAACAACGCCGAAGACATCTTGCAATGGTTGCAAAGTCATTATACCAGCGATACATCCATCTCGGAAACACCGTCAATAACGCATCCCTACCATTCTGTTATCCAAGACATAAGTACATCCATTGACCATCAAACCCTACGAGATTGGTTTAAGGAAGAACCACCTGTATGGCTGAGAGCAACCAATGGAAAAACCAAAGCCGTATTGCAGCAGTTGCAAAAATTGAATATACCTATTTTGCACCAATCAAACGATGTAGTTGCAGTGCCTGCGCAAGCAAACCTCAACCCCATCACTGATTTTGGTTATGCTTACATTCAAGACATCGGTTCACAGATGGCCATGGATTGGCGTGAATTGCCCCTACAACATATGTGCAACCCCAATCATGCTATATGGGATTGTTGTTGCGGTTCGGGTGGAAAAGCCATTACATTGCTTCAAAATCACCCCAAGGCCAATGTTACTTGCTCCGATGTACGTGCCAATATTTTAGAAAATTTGCAAAAGCGTTTTCAATTGTTGCAATTATCGAAACCAAAAACCCAAGTCATTGATCTACAGAACACTGTAGGATCTTCAAATCAATACGATGTGGTGATGGCAGATGTACCATGCTCAGGCAGCGGAACATGGCGCAGAAATCCCGAAAACATCCATTTTTTCTCACCGTTCGAAATCAACATGTATGCCAACAGGCAGCTGAACATCATACAAAATGCCCAACATTCGGTAAAACTGGGTGGTTATTTGGTCTATATGACCTGCTCCGTATTTCGTGCAGAAAACGAAGCCATCATTGAGCAATTCATTGAAAAGCACGCAGGTTTTGAAAAAATCGAAGACAAATACTGTGGGGGAAATCAAAACCACGGTGATTACATCTACCGGGCCGTATTACAAAAAGTCCATTAATTGGAATCGTAAGCCCACTTCAGGTAGATACTACCCCAGGTAAAACCACCACCAAAGCTGCTAAGGATGATGTTATCACCTTTTTTCAACTGACTTTCCCATTCCCACAAACAAAGGGGCAAAGTACCAGAAGTGGTGTTACCATACTTCTGAATGTTGATCATCACTTTGTTCTTATCCAATCCCATCCGATCTGCAGTAGCGTCGATGATGCGCAAATTGGCTTGGTGTGGAACCAACCAGGCGATGTCTTCGGCCTTCAGTTGATTGCGTTCCATGATTTCGTAACTCACATCTGCCATACGTGTCACAGCAAATTTGAAAACGGTTTTACCTTCTTGATATGCGTAATGCAAGCGTTGGTCTATGGTTTCATGACTCGGCGGAAGCATTGAACCACCCGCTTTTTGAATCAAAAATTCTCTTCCACTACCATCTACACGGGTGATTGTATCCTGGATACCCAAACCATCTTCAGAAGGCTCAAGCAGCACACAACCGGCACCATCACCAAACAAAACGCAGGTATTGCGATCCGTATAGTCAACGATGGCACTCATTTTATCTGCACCCACAACCAAAACTTTCTTATGAGCCCCAGATTCAATAAATTTTGAACCAGTCACCAATGCAAAAAGGAAACCACTACAAGCAGCTCCTACATCGTAACCCCAGGCGTTTACCGCACCAATTTTATCTGCAATCACATTGGCAGTCGCTGGAAAAACATAATCTCCTGTTACTGTACCACATATGATTAACTCAATTTCAGAGGGGTCAACACCTTTCTTCTTCAACATGGGAAGAATTGCACCCACCGCCAAATCAGAAGTGGCTTTTCCAGGCTCATCCAAGATATGACGTTCTACGATACCCGTACGAGCACGGATCCACTCGTCGTTGGTATCCACCATCTTTTCCAAATCAGCATTGGACAATATCTTTGGTGGAACATATCCACCCACTGCGGTAATGGCTGCGGTAATCTTCATGAATTATGCGGTGGTTTCGGCTTGAGACGCAATGAAGCGGCTCATGGCTTTTTGAATTTTGTTGGTCAATTGTGATTGAACAGTTTCTTGTGCCAATTCAATCATTTTTAAGAATGTCTCTGCTTTGGTAATACCATGTCCAACAATCACCGGCGCATTCACTCCCAACACCACAGATCCACCGTAGTGTTTAAAATTGAACTGATCCAGATAATCGTCTTGAACACCTCGCTTTACCAAACGATAATAAATACCTTCACACAATTTGATGATAACGTTTCCGCTAAAACCATCACAAACCACAACATCGGCGTGATCGCCAAAGATATCTCTACCTTCCACGTTGCCAACGAAATTGATTCCCTGGGTTTGCGATAACAATACATGCGTGGCTTTGGTTAACAAATTGCCTTTCTCGCTTTCTTCACCAATGTTTAACAACCCAATTTTGGGCTGTTCCACTTTATACATCATCGAGTACATCAAATTACCCAACAAGGCAAATTTCTCTAGATGCTCTGGTTTACAATCCGCATTCGCGCCAACATCCAACAGCAAGCCAGGATGATTGTTCACACGTGGAATTGCAGCGGTTAAACATGGACGATCACAACCATCTACCAATTTCAAGTACTGTATGGATCCTAC
>JAIYBO010000047.1 GCA_027488495.1 Bacteroidota bacterium
AAAGAGAAGGTTTCTAAAGCAGAAGCTGAAGACTTGGCAGCTAAATTGAAAGAGGCCGGCGCTACAGTTGAAATTAAGTAAGCACTAAACCAATGTACCCTAAGGCCCCGGAAATTCCGTGGGCCTTTTGGGCGTTTTAAGACGAACACTACTGTCAAACCATAAAAAAACCAAAAAAATTGAGCACCATACAAAACAAAAGGATTTCATTTGGCAAGGTAAAACACGCCATTGATTATCCCGATTTTCTGGACGTACAACTCCAATCTTTCCAAGAGTTTTTCCAGTTAGACACTCCGGCCGACAAGCGCGAGGGAGAGGGATTGTTTGAAGTATTCCGCGAGAACTTCCCAATCACCGATACCCGTAACATCTTTGTGTTGGAATTCCTAGATTATTTCGTGGATCCCCCAAGGTATGTAATCAACGAATGCATTGAGCGTGGTTTAACCTATGCCGTGCCGTTGAAGGCCAAGTTGAAATTGAGCTGTAACGATCCAGAACATGAAGATTTTCAGACCATAGTTCAGGACGTGTATTTGGGAACTATCCCATACATGACTCCGAATGGTACATTTATCATTAACGGTGCTGAGCGTGTAATTGTGAGTCAATTGCACCGTTCACCAGGTGTATTCTTTGGACAGAGTGTACACAGCAACGGAACGAAATTGTATTCTGCTCGTGTGATTCCTTTCAAAGGTTCTTGGATTGAATTCGCAACAGATGTGAATGCGGTGATGTATGCATACATCGATCGTAAAAAGAAATTCCCTGTAACAACATTGCTTCGTGCCATTGGATTTGAGAGTGATAAAGACATTCTTGATATTTTTGGTTTGAGTGAGGAAGTGAAGGTTTCAAAGGCAGGTTTGAAGCGTGTGATTGGTCGTAAATTGGCTGCACGTGTGCTTCGTACTTGGATTGAGGATTTCGTGGATGAGGATACTGGAGAGGTAGTGAGCATCGAGCGCAATGAAGTGATATTGGAGCGTGATACTGTTTTGGCAGAAGATCACATAGATGTCATCGTTGAGGCTGGTGTTAAATCGATCATTTTGAATGCTGAAACCGAAAATGGTATTAGCTATGATGTGATCTATAATACTTTGCAGAAAGATACTTCTAACAATGGCAAAGAAGCCTTGGAAGTGATCTATCGTCAATTGAGAAATGCTGATCCACCGGATGAAGAAACAGCACGTGGAATCATTGAGCGTTTGTTCTTCTCAGACAAGCGTTATGATTTGGGTGAAGTAGGTCGTTATCGTATTAATAAAAAATTGGAGATCGACACCCCTATGGAGGTGCGCGTTCTTACAAAAGAGGATATCATCAGCATCATCAAGTACTTGATTGAACTTTACAACGGTTCTGAAATACTCGATGATATTGATCACTTGAGCAACCGCCGTGTCCGCACCGTGGGTGAGCAATTGTATGCTCAGTTTGGTGTTGGTTTGGCGCGTATGGCAAGAACCATCCGTGAGAAGATGAACATTCGTGACAACGAAGTATTCACGCCTCAAGATTTGGTGAACGCACGTACATTGTCGAGTGTAATTAATTCATTCTTTGGAACGAACCAGTTGAGTCAGTTCTTGGATCAAATCAATCCTTTGGCAGAAATTACGCACAAACGTCGTTTGAGCGCACTGGGTCCGGGTGGTTTGAGTCGTGAACGTGCAGGTTTTGAAGTTCGTGACGTACACTACACGCACTACGGTCGTTTGTGTACCATCGAAACACCAGAGGGTCCGAACATCGGTTTGATTTCATCGTTGTGTGTACACGCGAAAATCAACGGCATGGGATTCTTGGAAACGCCTTATCGTAAAGTGGTAAATGGCAAAGTGGAAAGTGGTATCGTATATCTTTCTGCAGAGGAAGAGGATGGTAAAACTATCGCACAGGCCAATGCCGAGTTAGACGAAAAAGGAAACTTTATGACAACGTTGGTGAAGAGCCGTAAGGAAGGTGACTTCCCATTGGTGAACCCAGCGCAGTTAGAATATATGGACGTAGCTCCGAACCAGATTGTATCGATTGCTGCTTCATTGATTCCTTTCTTGGAGCATGATGATGCAAACCGTGCATTGATGGGTTCTAACATGCAGCGTCAGGCCGTTCCATTGTTGCGTCCTGAAGCCCCTATTGTTGGAACTGGATTGGAAGAGAAAGTGGCTCGCGACAGTCGTTCATTGATCAACTCAGAAGGCAGTGGTGAAGTGGTTTACGTGGATGCACGTGAAATCCGCATTCGTTATGAGCACAATGAATTTGATGATTTGGTGAGCTTTACTGGCGATACCAAAACGTATAATTTGATCAAATTCCGTAGAACCAACCAAAACTCTTGTATCAACTTACGTCCGATCGTGAAAAAAGGCGACCGAGTAACTAAAGGACAAGTTTTGTGTGAAGGTTATGCGACTCAGGGTGGTGAATTGGCATTGGGAAGAAACTTGCGTGTGGCCTACATGCCATGGCAGGGTTACAACTTCGAGGATGCGATTGTAATCTCTGAAAAGGTAGTGAAAGACGATTGGTATACAACTGTTTACATTACTGAATTTGAATTGGAAGTTCGCGATACAAAGCGTGGTGAGGAAGAGTTAACGAATGATATTCCAAACGTAAGTGAGGAAATGACTCGCAACTTGGACGAAAACGGTTTGATTCGTGTGGGTGCTGAGGTGAAGGAAGGTGATATTTTGATCGGTAAAATCACTCCAAAAGGAGAGACTGAGCCATCACCTGAAGAGAAGTTGTTGCGTGCCATCTTTGGAGACAAAGCGGGTGACGTGAAAGACGCTTCTTTGAAAGCTTCTCCTGGTGCTCAAGGTGTTGTTATCGATAAAAAATTGTTCTCTAAGAGCAAAAAAGATAAAGGCACTCGCAGTGGAGATAAAACCCGCTTGTCGAAAATGGATGACGACCACCGCAAGGATTTGGGTCATTTGAAAGATGAGTTGGTGAAAAAATTGTTCCAATTGGTTGGTGGCAAGACTTCACAAGGTGTTTATAACATGTACAGCGAGGAATTGATTCCAAAGGGTACAAAATTCACTCAGAAGAATTTGATGAGCATTGATTACAGCAATGTGAACTATCACAATTGGACGAGTGATTCTGATAAGAACGATTTCGTGGTTCGTTGTTTAACCAACTACATCAATGTTCACAATGAGAAGGTGACCAATTACAAGCGCGATCATTACTCAATCAGTGTGGGTGATGAATTGCCAACCGGAATTTTGCAATTGGCTAAGGTTTATGTTGCCAACAAGCGTAAATTGAAGGTGGGCGATAAGATGGCGGGTCGTCACGGAAACAAGGGTATCGTAGCACGCATTGTGCGTGAGGAAGATATGCCATTCTTGGACGATGGAACTCCGATGGATATCGTATTGAACCCATTGGGTGTACCTTCACGTATGAACTTGGGTCAGATTTACGAAACTGTATTGGCATGGGCTGGTAAGGAAATGGGCGTTCGTTTTGCGACACCGATTTTCGATGGAGCTACCATGGCTGAGATCGACGAGGTAACTGAAAAAGCAGGTATCCCGAAGAACGGTTTGGTTTATTTGAACGATGGTTTGAGCGGTGTGAAATTTGATCAACCCACTACTGTAGGTATCAGTTACATGTTGAAATTGGGACACATGGTGGATGATAAGATGCACGCACGTTCAATCGGGCCATACTCACTCATTACTCAACAGCCGTTGGGTGGTAAGGCGCAGTTTGGTGGTCAGCGTTTCGGTGAAATGGAAGTGTGGGCGTTGGAGGCATTTGGTGCTGCCAACATCTTACGCGAGATTCTCACAGTGAAATCGGATGACATTACCGGTCGTGCGAAGGCATATGAGGCCATTGTTAAGGGTGATAACATCACAAACATTGGCACACCAGAATCGTTCAACGTATTGCTCCACGAGCTCCGTGGTTTGGGCTTGGAAGTAACATTTATGGATTAATCCCCAGAAACCAATCATGCAACTTCAAAAGAAAACACAAAAACAAGGGAGTAACTTTAGCAAGATTCGTATCTCGCTTGCATCTCCTGAAAACATATTACGTCGCAGTTTCGGTGAAGTAGTTAAACCCGAAACCATTAACTATCGCAGTTATAAGCCTGAAATGGGCGGATTGTTCTGTGAGCGCATTTTCGGTCCAATCAAGGATTACGAATGTCATTGCGGTAAATACAAGCGTATCCGTTACAAGGGTATCGTTTGTGACCGTTGTGGTGTAGAGGTAACCGAGAAGAAGGTGCGTAGAGAGCGCATGGGTCACATCAATTTGGTGGTACCTGTGGCTCACATTTGGTACTTCCGTTCTTTGCCGAACAAAATTGGTTATTTGTTGGGAATCCCTACCAAGAAATTGGATATGGTGATTTACTATGAGCGTTATGTAGTGGTTCAGACCGGTGCAGCGAGCAATGTGAATTACTTGGATTTGTTAACAGAGGAAGAGTACTTAGACATTTTGGATTCTTTGCCAAAAGAAAACCAGATGTTGGAGAATTCTGACCCCAACAAATTTGTAGCTATGATGGGTGCAGAGGCATTGGAAGAGTTGTTGAAGCGTGTGAATTTGGACACGTTGAGCTACGACTTGCGTAACCAAGCTGCTACTGAGACTTCACAGCAACGTAAGCAAGAGGCGTTGAAGCGTTTGAAAGTCATCGAAAGCTTCCGCGGTGCTCAGTTGACTGGTGAAAATCGCCCTGAGTGGATGATCATGAAAATGTTGCCAGTAATTCCACCAGAATTGCGCCCGTTGGTGCCATTGGAAGGTGGAAGATTTGCTACATCGGATTTGAATGATTTGTATCGCCGTGTAATTATCCGTAACAACCGTTTGAAGCGTTTGGTTGAGATCAAAGCCCCAGAGGTGATCTTGCGTAACGAAAAGCGTATGTTGCAGGAAGCGGTGGATTCATTGTTGGATAACACCCGTCGTGCAAGTGCTGTAAAGAGCGAAGGCAATCGTCCGTTGAAATCTTTGAGCGATATGCTTAAGGGTAAGCAAGGTCGTTTCCGTCAGAACTTGTTGGGTAAGCGTGTGGATTATTCTGGTCGTTCGGTTATTGTTGTTGGACCTACACTTAAATTGAATGAGTGTGGTTTGCCAAAGAACATGGCGGCGGAATTATTTAAACCGTTTATTATCCGTAAATTGATTGAAAGGGGTATCGTAAAAACCGTGAAAACTGCGAAGAAAATCGTAGAGAAAAAAGATCCGGTGATTTGGGATATCTTGGAAAATATTTTGAAGGGTCATCCAGTGTTGTTGAACCGTGCTCCTACGCTTCACAGATTGGGTATTCAGGCTTTCCAACCCAAGTTGGTTGAGGGCAAGGCCATTCAATTGCACCCATTGGTATGTTCAGGATTCAACGCGGATTTTGACGGTGACCAAATGGCGGTTCACGTTCCTTTGGGCAATGCAGCTGTTGCAGAAGCGCAGTTGTTGATGTTGGCATCGCACAACATTTTGAACCCAGCGAACGGTGCACCAATTACAGTACCTTCTCAGGATATGATCTTGGGATTGTATTACATCACCAAAGAGCGTAAATCTACCCCAGAGCATCCAGTGAAAGGTGAAGGTTTGTCGTTTTATGGTGCTGAAGAAGCCATCATCGCTTACAACGAAGGCAGGGCTGAATTGCACTCAAAGGTGAAGTGTAAGGCCACTGTATTGGAGAACGGTGAGTTGGTAGAAAAGATCATTGATACCACCATCGGAAGAATCATCTTTAACCAAGTGGTTCCGAAGGAAGTTGGATACATCAACGAATTGTTGAAGAAAAAGAACTTGCGTGACATCATCACCAAGATCATTCGCTTCAGCGGTGTTGCCAAAGCAGCAGATTTCTTGGATAACATCAAGAACTTGGGCTTCCACTATGCATTTAAAGGTGGATTGAGCTTTAACTTGAGTTATGTGAAGATTCCTGTTGAAAAGGAACAGTTGGTGAGCAAGGCAATGGAAGAAGTATTGGAAATTCAATCGAATGCCGATATGGGTTTCATTACCAACAACGAGCGTTACAACCAAGTAATTGATTTGTGGACACGTGTAAACAACCAGTTGGCGCGTGTGTTGATCAACGATTTGCAGAACGAAGACCAAGGTTTCAACCCCATTTATATGATGTTGGATTCTGGAGCCCGTGGTTCTAAAGAGCAAATTCGTCAGTTGGGTGGTATGCGTGGTTTGATGGCGAAGCCTCAAAAGAATACAGGCGGTTCAGGTGGAGATACCATTGAAAACCCAATTATTTCAAACTTCAAAGAGGGTTTGAACGTATTGGAGTATTTCGTATCTACGCACGGTGCTCGTAAAGGTTTGGCGGATACGGCGTTGAAGACTGCGGATGCGGGTTACTTGACCCGTCGTTTGCACGACGTTGCGCAGGATGTTGTGATTACTGAGCCAGATTGTGGTACCCTTCGTGGTATTGCGATGTCTGCTTTGATGAACAACGACGAAATCACTGAGCCATTGTACGAAAGAATCTTGGGAAGAACTGCCCTTGACGATGTTTATAATCCAACAACCGGTGCGTTGATCGTTGCGGGTGGTCAGGAATTAACAGAAGAAATTTCTGTGGCCATTGAAGAGGCGGGCATCGAGGAATTGGAAATTCGTTCGGTATTGACTTGCGAAACCCTCACGGGTGTTTGTGCTGCTTGTTACGGTCGTAACTTGTCTACTGGAAGAATGGTTCAAGCTGGAGAAGCTGTGGGTGTAATCGCTGCACAGTCTATCGGTGAACCAGGAACGCAGTTGACGTTGCGTACTTTCCACACGGGTGGTGCGGCGTTGAACATTGCTGCTGAGAATACATTGACTACAAAGTACGATGGTATGATCAGTTTCGATGGAATGCGTACAGTAACCAAGTTTGAAACCGATGAAAATGGTGAAGCCAAAAATTCTGAAATCGTATTGGGACGTTCAGGTGAAGTGCGCGTATTGGATCCAAAAACCAAAACCGTAATTACCACTTACAACATTCCTTATGGTGCCGTTTTGATGGTGAAAGAAGGTCAGAAAGTGAAAAAAGGCGATGTGATGTGTACTTGGGATCCATTTAACACATTGATCGTATCTGATATTGATGGTAAAGTATCTTATGAAAACATCATTGAAGGTGTGAACATGAGAGAAGAAGGTGATGAGCAAACAGGTTTGTCTGAATTGGTGATTGTGGAAAGTCGTGATAAAACGAAGGTTCCTCAGTTCCGAGTAGAAGGTAACGATGACGTTGTGAAGATTTTCAACATGCCTATGGGTGCCATTTTGGTGGCCAAGAACGGCAACGCTGTAAAAGGTGGTGATGTGTTGGCGAAGATTCCTCGTTCTGCTACCCGTACACGAGACATTACCGGTGGTCTTCCCCGTGTTACTGAATTGTTTGAAGCGCGTAACCCTTCGAATCCTGCAGTAGTTGCAGAAATCGATGGTGTTGTAACTTACGGTGTTTCTAAGCGTGGTAACCAGGAAATCATCATTACTTCAAAAGATGAAGAGGTGAAGCATTATCAGGTGCCATTGTCTAAGCACATCTTGGTACACGATGGTGACTACGTGAGAGCGGGTCAACCATTGAGTGATGGCGCAATTACTCCACAAGATATTCTTCGTATTGAAGGTCCTGCATCAGTACAACGTTATGTATTGAACGGAATTCAAGAAGTATATCGTTTGCAGGGTGTAACGATCAACGACAAGCACATTGAAGTGATCGTACGTCAGATGATGCAGAAGATGGAAATTGTTGATCCAGGCGATACTCGTTTCTTGGAAGGTGAAATTGCGGATCGTTGGACTTTGCGTCTAGAGAACGACAATATTTACGACAAGAAGTTTGTAACCAACCCTGGTGATTCAACGAACATGCATGCTGGTCAGATCGTGAGTTTGAAAGACTTGCGTCAAGAGAACAGTACTTTGCGTCGTCAGGACATGGCATTGGTAGAATACCGTGATGCAGTGGCAGCAACAGCTACGCCTGTATTGCAGGGTATTACTCGTGCATCGTTAGGAACTCAGAGCTTTATGAGTGCGGCATCGTTCCAGGAAACCACTAAGGTGTTGAACGAAGCGGCAATTTCAGGAAAGATTGACGAGTTGAAAGGCTTGAAAGAAAACGTAATTGTAGGTCATTTGATTCCTGCTGGTACTGGATTGAGAAGATTCCAGGAAGTGATTACCGGATCAAAAGAAGAGTACGAGCGTTTGATGGCTACCAAGTACGAGGAAGCGGAAGAAGAGGCTCAGGCTTAATTTTCAGCAACCGATAAATTGTAAATTCGCATTAAGGGCGGCCCAATGGGCCGCCCTTAATCGTTTATGGAGGCCAACATATGGAATGGTTGAGCAAGGGGTTACTTACTTACCTACTTACCCTTCAGAAATTTGGGTTTCGTAAAGGTGGGCATAGTGCCCTTTTGCTTGTAGCAAAGATTGGTGGTTGCCTCTTTCGATCACTTGGCCTTTTTCCAGGACCAGAATTTCATCAGCCTTTGCGATTGTACTTAGCCTGTGAGCGATAACAATCGCCGTGCGATTTTCCAATAATCGGTCGATCGCCTTTTGAATCAATTGCTCTGTTTCAGTGTCGATAGAACTCGTGGCTTCATCCAACAAAATGATTCGGGGATCAAAAGCCAATGCACGAATGAAACTGATGAGCTGTCTTTGACCCAAAGAAAGGGTCATTCCTCGCTCCATTACATTGTAATTGAATCCGCCAGGTAGTTTTTCTATGAATTCGTAGGCCCCAATGGAACGAGCAGCATCAATCATTTTTTCGATATCGATGTCCTGGTTGTGTAAACGGATGTTGTCTTTCACGCTGCCGCTAAATAGGAATACATCTTGTAAAACCAAAGCAATTTGCTTTCGCACAGAAGTCAAATTCATTGATTGTATGTCGATATCGTCGAGCAATATTTGGCCTTTCTGTTGGGTGTAAAGTTGATTTACCAA
>JAIYBO010000079.1 GCA_027488495.1 Bacteroidota bacterium
ACCCAATGGTTATTCCGTTACGGATATTTTCTTTTTTCAACCGGGTACAGGTGACAAGTTGTTCGAGAAATTGACTGCTTTGTTAAAATATTACAAGGCAAAGCCGGCGAATGACGAAAAGCGGAAACAATTTGAGAAATTATTTGAGCAAGATTTGGCGAATGGTTTACTCGAGGGCAAGAAGAAACTGTATTTGGAGTGGAAATTCAAACACGGACCTGCCAACGTGGTTCGGGCGTTTTTGGGCGAAATGAAATTGCGCCTGAAATTGTTGAATGGTGGAATGGAATTGAAGGATGAGCAAGGCAGAGATAATATCGTTTTGATGGCTTATAACATTGAATCGGTTCGTCCTGGTGACACTGTGAAAATTGTGGTATTTGATCATGATAAGATGCAGGTTTCCGCAACGGAGAATGGTAAAAACTTCACATTAAATCAGTGGAAGGGTGATACATTGTTGTTTATCCCAGCTTACGTTGGAACCTACACCATTTCATTCAAGAAGAATGGTGCGGAAGAAACGTTGAATGTGACTGCATTTCCGAAGAGTTTTGAGGAAAAAGCAGACCATGGTTTTCAAACCTTTTACGAAGGAAAATCTGCCGAGCTTCGTTTCGTGAATTTATTGAACGCGGGTTCCGCGAGTTGTAATTGTGACCCTTCTATGCAAATGAGTAAAAATGAAGGGAAGGTCAAGTTTACGCCAAACTCTGCAGGGTGGTGTAAGTTTAAAATCAAGACAACAGATGGTATGACTTTGTTAGACGATTCGGTTTACGTGCAAGAAGTGCCTTCTCCATTTATTTTGATTGAAGGCAGTAGTGATCGCAGCGTTTCTTTGAGTCGTTTGCAAAATGCTAAAAAATTGGATTTCAAAGCGGTTCACCCTGATATGGCAAACTTCAACTATGACATTACATCTATGAGTGTTCGTTTGGTTGGGGTATCGCAAGGCGCTCAAGAAATCTCTGGTAGTTCAATCAGTTTGTCTGCCGAACAACTCTCCAAGTTGCAATATGTAGTGGTTGACCGCGTGTCGGTTCAAACCCAAGTTAAGTTAATTCAACATCAAGAACCCATAGTGATTCAAATAAAAAGATAATCATGAACAAATTGAGTAAATATACTTTCATCTTCTTAGTACAATTTTTATGTGCAGGGGCATTGATATCTCAGGATGTTATGCGCGTTGCGGGTACGCAAATCGTGAAGAAGGGAGAAACAATGACCATCGAAGCAGGCAAATTGGTGCAATTTGAAGCAGGAGCCACTCTTTTGGTAGAAGGAAGTTTGGTGGTTCGTGGTACGGCGGAGAAACCTGTGATTTTTCAATCAGTGGATGCCCAAAATCCAGGAAATGGTGTAATGGTGAAAGGTATCGAAGAAGGAGGAAGCATCGCAATTGAAAATGTTCGTGCCGAAGGTTTGGTTCAAGCGTTGCGTTTCGATCCTTTTTGGTATAGGAAAAATGTGACATTGTCTGGTATGACTGTGTCTGGGTCAAACTCTGGTGAGCCGGTGGTTTATGTGGCGGGTCCTTTGTTGGATTTGCGTGAGGGGATGGATATTCAATTTAGCATGACGTCTATGAAATTCTTTAACAATACAGGTTCTGTGTTGTTGGAGAAGGTGGGATCTGATGGTATTGTGTATAGTTTGGATAAGTTGTTGTTTTCAGAGAACAATTTGCCAGGCTCAGACGCTACAATGGGGGTTTTGCATTTGGATGTGGCAAGAACGGTAACTGCGGGTCAATTGAAAATTGGAGAATTGGCGTTCAACCGAAATTTGTCTGGTTCTAATGCTGTTGGCCTGTCTTTGAGCGGAGGAGATGGCGCTGGTTTAGAGAAATTGTCGGCTGCTGCGGTTTATGGTGAGCAAGTGAATGCATTAATTTACGACAATCGCGTGAACAGTCGTGTTCCTTCGATGGAAATCGCTGTCCTTGGTGGTTTGAATGCTTATTCAGACGAAAAAGATTTTGTGGTTGCAGCTACACATACATTTGGGAAAGTGAAGATGAATGTGGTGGGTGATCCTAGGGTGGTGAAGATGGAAGATTCTTTGGGTCGTCCGGTTTTTAATAACGCCAACCGTGTAGGTGATACATTGGTTTTGTCTTATTTGGAAGGTAATCCCACCGTGATTACATTGGCCAACGGGCAAAAATTCATGGTGCCCAAGTTGACAGCGGCGCAGCTCCCTCCTCCTATTTATCGTAAGGTGGATACTGTATTGCTAGAACGAATAGTGAGGATGAAGGATGAGTCGAAAGTAGATCGACTTACTTTGAAATTATCAATCCCAGTTCCTATGGGTGGTAATCATTCAAAATTAGATTCGCTTAACACATGGGAAATAGGCCAATGGTTTGGTGGTGCCATTTATGCAGGTGGTGATATCAAGCATAAGTTTTCACCAATGCCTTCTACTTTGGAATATAGTTATGGTGTGTACCTTCAGAAGAATTTGAATAACAGATTCTCTATGAATGCAGAATATAATTATTCAAAAATTTCAATGCATAATTTAATTGCGCCTGGACTATTTTCAGGAGGTAAGGTTCCCGAAGTGCTTTCCAAAGACGGATTTACGAAACCGGTTTTTCCCTCCACATTTCAATTAATGTTTGTTACTCCAATTCATAGTTTAGGATTTAATGGATTGTGGCATTTGAACGATTATAATTTAGAAATTAGAAAGAAAAGTCGATGGATATCTTCTCTTGGAGCAGGTATTGGTGTGCTTTATTTTACGCCCTACAGACTTCCAGGTTATAGTCGTACTTATGATAACAATCTGAAGGAATATAGTGAGAGTTTGTCAGATTATCGTAAAAGGGTAAATGAAGAAAAGGTTAACCTACGTAAATTAGGAACGGAGGGTCAGAATATCATTCCTGGAATGAAGAGATATTCTGCTGTAAGTACATTTTTGAATGCGAGTTACCGCTTGACGTATTATAGAAACCGGTTTTCAATTTCAGGAGAATTAAAAGCAACATTAGCGCACTCCGATTATTTGGACGATTTTGGCCCGGGTCTTTATTACGGCGGAAATCGTGATTTGGTGATGCAGTATGCAAATGAGAATCTCGATTACTCTGAATCACAAATTACTAGGGCTTTACCTATTTCGAATACAATAATCGGAACTGGTGCGCAAAAAAGTACAAACGGGTTGCCAGATGGGTATTATCAAATGCATTTAGGTGTTGCTTATCACTTGAATGATAATGAAGCAAAAAGACTTAATGAATTTAAAGGGTTAAAGCAACATTTCGCTAGTATTGAAGCTCCATCCTCTGAGAATTGGTCCAATAGATTAAATAAGAAATTAGATTCACTGATGTTAAAGAAATATCCAGGCTTCAATAAGACATACGAAGTAGGGACATGGGTAGGTTCGGGAATGTATGTGGGCGACATTAAGCCAAAGTTTTTTCCAATGCCATCTTCAATGGAAATATCCATGGGACTTTTTCTTCAGTTAAATTGTAATCCCAAACATTCCTGGAAAATATCTTACTACAACACTGGGATTTCAGCGCGAAATGCAAATGCTCCATTGTTATTGAGTAGTGTGAAATTGCCTGAGATTCTTAATAATTCAGGTAACCAAGTTGTGTTTCAGGATTTTTGGATGAATTTTAATTCTAAGTTGAATATTTTTGATATTGATTATATATACACGACAGGTTCAAAAGGATATTTTGTAAAACCTGGGAAAAAGAGGGCATTAAGGCAACAAATTGGATTGGGAATAGGTATTGGGAACTATCAAGTATTTAAATCACTTAACTACGGTAGTTCGCAAATGATTGATTTAAGGAAATATGCTATGGAAGGTGAGAGAATGTCCGGTGCGAAAAATCAATTTTCAAATTATTTTGGTCTAATTAATGGTTCTTATGGATTGTCTTATATGAAGAATAGATGGACTTTGAAAGGAGAGATAAAAGCGGCGGTGACAACATCGGATAAACTAGATGCATACAGTAACGGTTTGTGGTTTGGCGGCGATATAGATAAATGGTATGAATCTACTGATGAAGCCCCTAACGCTGCTGGTGTTAAAGTTAATTCAACAATCTTAAAGGAGCAATATGAAGATATGGTTGCTGCCGGTATGAATCCCGTTCAGCAGCGAGCAAAAAATAAATTGCCGGATGGATATATACAATTTCATTTAGGAGTGAGTTATCGCTTCTAACAACAAAAAAGCCCGGTGTTACCGGGCTTTTTTGTTCTATTTTTAGAAACCGAATCCTTTGCCTAACTTTGTTGGGCAAATCAGCAGTAAACGTAATGGCAATCGAAATCAAAGTGCCCGCACCGGGCGAATCAGTGAGTGAAGTAACTATCGCCAATTGGCTTGTTAAAGAAGGTGACTGGGTTGAAATGGATGCCCCTTTGGCTGAATTCGAAAGTGACAAAGCAACCTTTGAGGTAAATGCTGAAAAAGCCGGAGTTGTAGAGAAGTTGATAGGTAATATCGGTGATACCATTGCGATCAATACTGTGGTGGCCGTAATCAATACAGACGCTGCCCGTCCGGCCGCAGCCGAAGTGCCAAAAGCAGCGGCAGCAACTGCCGATGTATCTTCAAAAGCAGTTTCTCCAAGTGCTCAACCTGCGGCGAAACCAGCAGTGGAAAAAGAGGCTGTCCCTGCAGTAAATTCAACAGATACAGATTGGTCATTGGTTTCTCCCGTGGCTGCGCAACTGTTACAGCAGTATAACATCACACCGTCTCAAGTAAAAGGTACCGGTGCAGGTGGTCGTGTGACCAAAGTAGACGCTTTGGAAGCCATCGTGGCGATGGGTGGTGTAAAAGCCCAAACGGCTGGTGGTTCTCGCGCTGAGCGCCGTGAAAAAATGTCGAACTTGCGTAAAACCGTAAGTCGCAGATTGGTTGCTGTGAAAAATGAAACGGCGATGCTTACCACTTTCAACGAGGTGAACATGAAGCCGATCATGGATTTGCGCGCTCAATACAAGAAGAAGTTCGAAGAGACCCATGGTGTGGGTTTGGGCTTTATGAGTTTCTTTACCCGTGCTTGTTGTATCGCCCTCACGGAGTGGAAGGCGGTGAATGCGAGCATCGATGGCGATGAAATTATATACCACGACTATTGCGATGTGTCAATTGCAGTAAGTGCACCCAAAGGTTTGGTGGTGCCAGTGATACGCAGCGCGGAGAAGTTGTCTTTGGATGAAATCGAAAAGGAAGTAAAACGCTTGGCTACAAAGGCCCGTGATAATAAGTTGAGTTTGGATGAGATGACAGGTGGAACTTTCACCATCACCAATGGTGGGGTATTTGGTTCTATGATGAGTACTCCAATCATCAATGCGCCTCAAAGTGGTATCTTGGGTATGCACAACATCGTTGAGCGAGCTGTGGTAGAGAACGGTCAAATTGTGATTCGTCCGATGATGTACTTGGCTTTGAGTTATGATCACCGCATTATTGATGGCCGTGAGAGTGTGAGCTTCTTGGTGCGTGTGAAGCAACTTCTTGAAAACCCCGAAATGATGTTCGATGGCAAAAAGCCTCAAGAACGCGTATTGGGATTGTAAAAAGTAAACTTTCTAGGGGAAATTATTTGGACTAGTTGGTACTAGTTTCTAGAATGCAATGGTGCACATTTTCGTGTTCTATTTCATGACGTACTCTGTCTTTTATGGCTTCCTGCTCAGTGGCACTCAAAGTGGGTTCCAACATCAAGTGGGCAGTCATTGCGTTGCGAGTTGTGCTCAGTGCCCAAATATGTAGGTGGTCTACGCCTTTCACCCCGGGGATGTTCATGATGCGGGACTCAACAAGTTCCACTTCAATGCCCTCTGGTACACCATCTAGGCTCAGTTTTAAACTCTGTCTGAATAAATTCAACGTGCCTACCAGAATCACGAGGCAAACCAATACGCCCAAAACGGGGTCGATCATTTCTATTCCCGTGTAGGTGATCAATAAGCCACCTATGAGAACGGCAAGACTCACGCCGGCATCTGCGGCCATGTGAAGATAAGCGGCTCTGGAATTGAGTTCGTTGTTGCTCATGAAAAGCAATGCGGT
>JAIYBO010000207.1 GCA_027488495.1 Bacteroidota bacterium
GCCATGAAATATTCATCCGTAAAAACTTCCATCAAATCAACAATAATTTTCCTGCACAAACCTACATTTTTTACGCAACTTTGTTATACTAATCATGCGTGTAGGAATTGTTTGTTATCCCACCTTCGGTGGAAGCGGAGTGTTGGCCACAGAATTGGGAAAAGCACTCGCCAATAAAGGACATGAAGTCCACTTCATCAGTTATAACCAACCCGCAAGATTGGATTTTTTCAGCGAAAATGTCTTCTATCACGAAGTCAATATCGCCAAATACCCCCTATTTGAATACGCACCCTACGAAACCGCACTGGCAGGCAAAATGGTTGATATCGTGCAATCAGCACACCTCGATGTTCTGCACGTACATTACGCCATCCCACATGCATCAGCGGCCCTGTTGGCAAAACAAATTCTCCAGCAAAAAGGCATTACCATTCCCGTTGTTACCACACTTCACGGAACAGATATCACCCTAGTTGGCAGAGAAGTCACCTATGAGCACGTGGTGAGCTGGAGCATCAATCAGTCCGATGCCGTAACCGCAGTATCCAATAAACTCAAAGAAGAAACCCTTGAACATTTTGATATCACCCGCGAAATTGACGTCATCCCCAATTTCATCGATTTCAATCGATTCAATAAAAAACCCCGCGAACACTTCAAACAAATGATTGCACCAAACGGGGAAAAAATCATCATCCACACCTCAAACTTCCGCAAAGTGAAACGCGTGGAAGATGTGGTGGCCATATTTAGTAGAATCATCAAAGAAATTCCAGCCAAATTACTCCTCATCGGCGATGGCCCAGAAAGATCTCATATCGAAAAAGTCTGCAGAGAACACAAAACCTGTGATTGGGTTACCTTCCTCGGAAAACAAGAAGCCATAGAAGAAATTCTCAGCATTGGCGATTTATTTGTGCTGCCCTCCGAATCAGAAAGCTTTGGCTTGGCCGCGCTAGAAGCCATGGCCTGTGAAGTACCCGTAATTAGCTCCAATGCTGGCGGTATTCCCGAAGTAAACATCAACGGCGTGACTGGTTTTCTTTCCGATGTGGGCGATGTAGATAGCATGGCTCAAAATGCCATCACCCTGCTCAAAGACCCTGAAATGCTGAAAACTTTTCGCAAAAATGCATTGAAACAAGCGCACAACTTCGACCTTAAAACCATTCTCCTTCAATACGAAGCGGTTTACAACAGGGTGGTAAATCAATAATTTTCTTTCAAAAACTTGAGCGCCAATCCAATTTGGTTCTCCACCGTCTTGGGTGAAATATCCATCAATTCTGCAATCTCTTTGTAGCTCAATTCATGCATCCGACTAAACAAAAAAACCTGCTTGCATTTGGTGGGTAACTTATCGATCAATTGATTGATTTTTGCCGTTGATTCCTTCGCCTCTAAATGCTCCAAGGCATTAAAATCCTTGCTTGCTACCGGCATTTCATCTTTCATCGAATCAAATGGCAATCGCGTTCTCTTGATTTGATTCAAACTCCGATTCTTAACCGCTCTAAACAGATAACTCTTTAGCGCTTCCATCCCCAACAAATCACTGTGCCTCTCCCAAATGGCAATAAATACATCGTTTACAACCTCTTCAGCATCCGTCACACTCCGCGTAATCGACAATGCAAACTGCATCAACGCGGGTCTGTACTTCTTATAAATTTCCTCAAAAGTAGGTTGCTGGCTCAATGGAATTATTTGCTATTCTATGCAAAATAACAAAACAGTCAGCACATTACCCGTTGCAACCCATCAATTCCCAACGTCACTCAGAAATTGAATGTGCATAAGTTCGAGTTCCTCATGACTAAAATCGCCCTCAAAATAGGCCACCGCCTTATCAATATCTGCCTCATCCGTGGTCTTGAAATACGCCAAAACCTCGGCCTGTAAATCCTCCTCCAAAAACTGATTCAAAAAATATCGCAGATTCAACTTGGTTCCGGAATTCACGATTTGCTCCAATTCGTGCAACAACTCATCAAAACTGATACCCAATTGCTTGGCGATATCCGGCAAATCCACCTTTTTATCGATGTTCAAAATGATATTCACCCGCTTCGCAGATCTTTCAGAATTGCCCTTGAGCACAATATCTTGAGGCCTTTCTATCTGATTCTCCTTCACAAAATCCGATATATAAGAAACAAACGGCTCACCAAATTTCATGGCCTTGTTCTTGCCCACGCCGTTGATGTTCCCCAACTCGTCAATATTCATGGGGTACTTCGTGGCCATGTCCTCCAGACTCGGATCTTGAAAAATCACATAAGGTGGCAATGACAAATCCTTGGCCACTTTTCTTCTCAAATCTTTCAAATGATTGAACAGTTCCTCATCACAGATGCTCTCGGTTTTGAAGCTTTCGTAATCCTCATCACTCACACTATCAAACTCCACATCCACCGCCATTTCATGAAACGTAGGATTTTTCAAATAGGCCTCCCCATCTGCCGAGATACTCATCAACCCGTACTTCTCGATGTTCTTGTTCAAATACCCATGAACCAAAGCCAATCGCATCAAGGATTTCCAAAACAACTTGTCTTTCTCTTTCCCAAATCCAAAATCCACCAACAAATCATGCCCATAATCCCGAATACTATCGATCCGCTTCCCAACGAAAAAATTCACCAAATGATTCATCCCCAACTCACTCTTCAAGTTCACAATGGAATTCAACATGGCAACCAATTCATTGGTCACTTCTTGTTTGGGCTTGGGATGTGCGCAGTTATCACACATCTTATTGCAATCACCCTCCTCAAAATGCTCACCAAAATAATGCAACAACAACTTGCGCCTGCAATGACTGCTCTCTGCAAATGCCGCCGTTTCTGCTATCAACAAACTCCCAATCTCTTGCTCCGCCACCGGCTTGTCCTTCATGAACTTCTCCAACTTCTCAATGTCCGATGGATTATAAAACAACAAACAATCCCCTTGCAAACCATCGCGACCGCCCCGGCCTGTCTCTTGATAATACCCCTCTAAACTCTTCGGCACATCGTAGTGAATCACAAACCGAACATCTGGCTTATCAATCCCCATTCCAAAGGCTATCGTAGCCACAATCACATTGCAATCCTCCATCAAAAACGCATCCTGGTGCTGACCCCTCACTTTAGAATCTAACCCCGCATGATACGGCAACGCCTTGATGCCATTCATGTTCAACATCTCCGAAATCTCTTCAACCTTCTTGCGCGACAAACAATAAACGATACCGCTCTTGTTTGTCCGAGCCTTGATAAATGATATGATCTCTTTATGGACAATGTCTTTGCGGCCCTTTGGACGAACCTGATAATATAAATTGGAACGATTGAATGAACTCTTGAACAAATTGGATGTCATCATCCCCAAATTCTTCTGAACATCCTGCTGAACTTTTGGTGTAGCTGTTGCTGTTAAAGCCATCACAGGCACATCATCGATGGCCTTCACCATCTGTTTAATTCTGCGATATTCTGGGCGGAAATCATGACCCCACTCTGAAATACAATGCGCCTCATCCACTGCAACAAAAGAAATTTTTACCTGCTTGAGCAAATCAATGGTTTCATCCTTCTTCAATGTTTCAGGTGCCACATACAACAACTTGGTCTCACCACTCAACATATCTTCAATCACCTGATTCAGTTCAGACTTGCTCAATGAACTGTTTAGAAAGTGAGCCAATGAACTCTTTTGAGCAAAACCACGAATATTATCAACCTGATTTTTCATCAGAGCAATCAATGGTGAAATCACAATCGCCGTTCCCTCCATCATCACCGCTGGCAATTGATAACACATCGATTTGCCCGCACCCGTTGGCATGATCACAAAACAATCTTCCCCCGCCAAAATACTGTTCACCACCGCCTCTTGATTTCCTTTGAATCCATCAAAGCCAAAAAACTCTTTCAATACCTTCCTAGGCTCCAATTGGGGAGCTATCGCCGCTGATTGCATAAATTCAGTTAATCAATGTTTTTTTGTTAAAACGAAAACGTAATGTGAATGTGAAATTACGAAGAATTTCCCAACTCAGCACCTGCCATTGGCAATTTTTACAACCGCTCAGATAATTTTTGGTTACTTTGCAATAAAAATAGATGGCCAATACCTCAAATTCCGCTGAATTGATCAAATCATACGGCATTCAAGCCATAGAAAATGAATTGAATTCCCTTCATGCCCTGTCACAATTCATCGATGAACAATTTGCTGCAGTCATTGAACTTCTTCTGCTCAACCAAGGTCGAGCCATCATCACAGGTATCGGAAAAAGTGCCATCATCGCCCAGAAAATTGTAGCCACCCTGAATTCAACCGGACAGCCAGCGCTCTTCATGCATGCCGCAGATGCCATCCACGGTGATCTTGGTATGATTCAACAAAACGACGTGGTTATTGCGATATCAAAAAGTGGAAACACCCCCGAAATTCAGTCTTTGGCACCCCTACTCAAACGTTTCAACAACAAATTGGTGGCCATTGTGGGCAATGTCAATAGCCAATTGGCACAACAAGCCGATTATGTACTGAATACCACCATAGACCGTGAAGCTTGCCCCAACAATTTAGCGCCCACCACCAGTACCACTGCACAATTGCTCATGGGAGATGCCATAGCCATTGCCTTGATACAAATGCGCGGTTTCAACAGCCAAGACTTTTCCAAATACCACCCCGGTGGCGCCTTGGGGAAAAAACTATACCTACAGTGCGGTAGCATTGCTCAGAACAATGCCAAACCCGCTGTTTCACCAAATACCCCATGGAAAGAAGTCATCCTTACCATCACCAAAAATCGCTTGGGTGCAACCGCTGTAATCAATGAACAACAACAAATTGTTGGCATTATCACCGATGGTGATATCCGCAGAATGCTAGAAAATTATACCGATTTCCAGCAACTTACCGCCGAAAAAATCATGTCGCATTCTCCCATTAGCGTAGAAGCCAACGCAATGGCCACAGAAGTTGCCGCTTTGATGCAAGAGAAGAAAATCACCCAATTACTAGTAACACAACAGAGTATTTACTTTGGCGTTGTACATTTGCACGACCTTTATAAAGAGGGTATTTTATGAGCTTAAACAAAAACCATTACGTATTGATCATGGCCGGAGGTATCGGCAGCAGATTTTGGCCGGTGAGCAAAAAGAGCTTCCCCAAGCAGTTCATCGATATCATGGGTACAGGTGAATCGCTCATCAAACAAACCTACAACCGTTTCAGTCACATGGTACCCCAAGAGAACATCTTCGTGGTTACCAATACAGATTACGTGCCTTTGGTGCAAACTCACATCCCCGAAATGCATATTTCAAGGATATTGCACGAACCCTTGGCGAAAAATACAGCTCCCTGTATTGCATTGGCAAACCGCCACATCTTCCAGCAAAACCCAGATGCTGTTTGTCTTGTAGCGCCCAGTGATCACCTCATCAGCAACGAAGTGGCCTTCATCGAAACCGCCACCCACGCCATGAATTTCGCCGCAAACCACGATGCACTCGTGACATTGGGTATCAAACCCACTCGCCCCGATACCGGATACGGTTACATACAATTCAACCCCGAGTTGGATGGCAGCGGATTGCATCGCGTGAAAACCTTTACCGAAAAACCCAGCGAAGACATCGCCAAGAGCTTTTTGGAAAGCGGAGAATTCCTCTGGAACGCCGGCATCTTCGTGTGGAGCATGAAAGCCATCAACCGCAGCATCGAACAACACATCCCCGAAATACACCAAATTTTTGCCGAAGTTGATACACTGAGCCCCAATTACAGCGACCAATTGGAACAAGCCTACTCACTCACGCCCAGCATTAGCATCGATTATGGCGTCTTGGAGAAGGAAAGTGAAGTATTCGTGATGCCCGCCAATTTCGGTTGGAACGATCTAGGTACTTGGAAAAGCCTTTGGGATGTAAGCGACCGAAATGAAAAAAACAACGCCATCGTTGGGAAAAACGTGCACGTGTACAACACCACAGAAAGCCTCGTTTTCAATAACTCACAAAAGCTGATCGTGGTAAACGGAGTAGACAATATCGTCATTGTTGAATCAGATGAAGTTCTCTTGGTCATGAACAAAGACAAAGAGCAAGAGTTGAAAACCATTGTGAACGAAATCAAAGACCGTTACAAGGGAAAATTCAACTAGTTTTTTTTGCAATCTTTTGCATTTTTAATATATTTGTAGTGTTATCGGTTATTTCGATAACGCCAACTGTTACGCGCTTTTATATACCAACATCCTGGCCGCTTTAATCAGCGGCCTTGATTTTTTAAACAGGTTATGGCTTCTGAAACTTCTCCAAGAACGAAAGCATTTATTGCACTCCATTCTGCCGTATTCCTTTGGGGGTTTACTGCCATTCTTGGAAAACTCATTTCCTATGGTTCCATTACTTTAGTTTGGCATCGCATGATGTTAACTGCCATCATTTATTTATTGATGCCCGCAGTATGGAAATCACTGAAAGGACTTTCTCTTAAAACAGCAATGACATTTTGGGGCATTGGTTTGTTGGTTTGTGCGCATTGGCTCACATTTTATGGCAGCATCAAACTGGGCAATTCTGTATCAGTCACCTTGGCATGCCTGGGGTCAGCCTCATTTTTCGCATCCATCATCGAGCCAATAGTACTCAAACAACCCTTCTCAAAAAGAGATATTTATATGGGTTTGATTGTGGTTCTTGGAATCCTTTTTATCTATTTCTCACTACCCGAAAATCAACCGGGCCATATAGCAAAAGTGGGCGATGTCTCTTATGGATGGGCTGTAATTACCGGTCTATTAAGCGCTGCACTCGCCGCAACATTTACAACGCTCAATAAGGCCAATATTCATCGAGCCAAACCGCTCGCCATTTCTACCTTGGAAATGATGTCAGGCGCACTGATTCTGTCGTTGATTATCCCTTTGATTTCCTCAGACCCTATCGTTTTTTTACCCCCCATAAACCCTGAAATCCTTACGATCAACAACATCGCAAACGGACCGTGGGATTTGATATGGATTTTATTGCTCGCCTTGCTCTGCACCAATCTCACTTTTTACCTCGGAACCTATGCCCTCAATCAGCTTAGCGCGTTTACCGCAAACCTCACAGTAAACCTAGAGCCCATCTATGGCATCGTCTTGGGCGCGCTGATTTTTAACGAAAACGAAGACCTGAACATTTGGTTCTATTGTGGAGCAGCAATCATCTTAGGTGCGATTTTCACCCAAGCATATTTATCTAGCAAAAAGAATTAATAAGCTTTTGCGAATACCACCCTGCCAGCGCTCGGCTTGCCACTGTATACGCAAACCCCAGCCTCTTCCCCGCGTTCCAATGGAATACAGCGAATGGTTGCCTTGGTAAGTTCCTTGATCTTCTCTTCAGTCTCTCCTGTTCCATCCCAATGCGCAATCGCAAAGCCCTCTTTCACATTGATCACCTCCAAAAACTCATCCCAATTGTTGACCTCTTGGGTTTTTTCTTCACGATATTTCGCAGCACGATCAAACAAATTCTGCTGAATTTCATCCATCAAAGTCAAAATGCGCGCGCGCAAATCTCCCATGGGAACCGCAAATTTCTCCTTGGTATCCCTCCGTGCAACTTCCACTGAACCAGATTCCAAATCACGCATACCCACAGCCAAACGCACAGGTACCCCCTTCAACTCCCATTCTGCAAACTTATAACCAGGCTTGTAAGTATCTCTATCATCAAATTTCACCGTGAGTCCCGCGGCTTTCAACTCAGCAGATAGTGGCTGCATCGCCAATTTGATCGTTTCCAAGTCCTCATCACTGCGATAAACAGGCACAATCACCACATGAATCGGCGCCAACTTTGGTGGCAATACCAACCCCTCATCGTCGCTATGTGTCATAATCAATGCACCCATCAATCGGGTAGAAACACCCCAACTTGTGGCCCAAACATATTCCAATTTGCCTTCCTTGCTTTGAAACTTCACATCAAAAGCCTTGGCAAAATTCTGACCCAAGAAGTGGCTCGTGCCCATCTGAAGGGCCTTTCCATCTTGCATCATGCCCTCAATACAATATGTATCATCGGCACCCGCAAAACGCTCATTCTCCGTTTTAACACCCTTAATCACCGGAACAGCCATAAAGGTTTCAGCAAATTCTGCGTATACTTCAAGCATTTTTCGCGCTTCTACCAATGCCTCCTCTTTGGTGGCGTGTGCGGTATGCCCTTCTTGCCACAAGAATTCAGCCGTGCGCAAGAACAACCGAGTACGCATTTCCCAACGCACCACATTGGCCCATTGGTTGATTAAAATTGGCAAATCGCGATAGCTTTGAATCCAGTTTTTATAGGTATTCCAAATGATGGCCTCAGATGTTGGACGAACAATCAATTCTTCCTCCAATTTCGAATCTGGATCCGCCATCAAATGTCCAGGTTTATCTGGATTGGCTTTTAATCTGTAGTGGGTTACCACTGCACATTCTTTGGCGAAGCCTTCCGCGTTTTTCTCCTCTTTTTCGAACAAGCTTTTGGGCACAAACAGCGGAAAATATGCATTCACGTGACCCGTTTCTTTAAACATGTCATCGAGTTGGCGCTGCATTTTTTCCCAAATGGCATACCCATAAGGCTTAATAACCATGCAACCTTTTACGGCACTGTGTTCGGCCAAATCGGCATTTTTTACCAGGTTGTTATACCATTCACTATAATTTTCGCTGCGTTTTACTTTTTCAAAAGCCATATTACTATTGGTTACAAAGTTAAATTGTTTTGAGGTGTGGGATTGGGAAATTTTTTAAAAAGAAACCCCCCAGCGGCTCTGCCGTTGGGGGGTTGTATTCGGTTTATAAAAACCTAGTTCTTACTATTTCATTTGCTTAGCTACAACCCAAACTGTTTCCACAGTTCAAGCACTTGTAACATGTTCCACTGCGAACTGTGATATGACCACACACATTACAAGCTGGAGCATCGCTCTGAATCTCTCTCATGTGATCTTGCATATCAAACTTACTTGGCAATGGCTCACTGCTCAGAGCCGCAGGCGTTGACGCCACGGCAGGTGCTGGCTCAGGGTTGAATACCGGACGGAATTCACTCACCACAGGCGCCTCAACCGCTTCAGGTGCACGCAAATCACTCGGCTTCACTTGCACCAAATCCTCTCTGCGCAAATATTCAAAGCCCAACAATCTAAAGATATAATCTACAATTGAAGTGGCATTTTTCACGTTTGGATGTCCCTCAACCATACCGCTTGGCTCAAAACGAGTGAACGCAAACTTGTCTACAAACTCTTCCAATGGCACACCATACTGCAATCCAACAGATACCGCAATAGAGAAACAGTTCATCAAACTACGGAAACTCGCTCCCTCCTTGTGCATATCAATGAAAATCTCTCCCAATGTTCCATCATCATACTCTCCAGTACGAACAAAGATCGTCTGTCCTCCCACACGCCCTTTTTGGGTGAATCCATTTCTGCGATTTGGCAAACGCTTCTTCTCTACGATGTTCGATAACTGACGTTTGAACTTGGTATCAGGACTCTCACTCAAAATGCGCTTGGCGGCTTCCAACACCATTTCTGGGGTTAATTCACCCACACTCGCAACCTTTGGTGCAGCAGCACTGTCAGTTTTTGCAGAGGCAGTTTCTTCTTGGTTATCTTCAGATGTCTCAGACTTGTTGCTCAAAGGCTGACTCAACTTACAACCATCACGGTACAAAGCATTTGCCTTCAATCCCAATGTCCAACTCAAATGGTAACACTCTTTGATTTCTTCAACCGTTGCCTCGTTTGGCAAGTTGATGGTCTTACTGATCGCTCCAGAAATGAAAGGCTGTGCAGCCGACATCATACGAATGTGTGCATTGGCATGAATGTATCTCACACCTTTGTTACCGCACTTGTTGGCGCAATCAAACACTGCGTAATGCTCCTCTTTCAAATGTGGCGCACCCTCAATGGTCATTGTACCTGCAACAAAATCGTTACACTCAGCAATCTGCTCACGGGTATAGCCCAAAGCCTGCAACATGTTGAAACGTGGATTGTTGTATTGCGCTGAGTCAAAGCCCAAACGCTTCAAAGTATCTTCTCCCAATGAATATTGGTTAAATACGAACCCAATTTCAAATGCCATCGGCGCCTCAGACTCCAATTTCGCCAAATCTGCATCGTTGAAACCCAAAGCTGTTAAACTATCATGGTTGATGTGTGGTGCACCCTTGAAGGTCTGATGACCTTTCGCATAGTTCACGATGTCTTGCGTTTGCTTCTCATCGTAACCCAAATGCTTCAATGCAACAGGTACAGTTTGGTTAACAATCTTGAAGTACCCGCCACCACTCAACTTCTTGTATTTCACCAAAGCGAAATCTGGCTCAATACCTGTGGTATCACAATCCATCAACAAACCAATGGTGCCTGTTGGCGCGATAACTGTAGATTGAGCGTTACGGAAACCGTATTTCTCACCCCACTGAACCGCCTTGTCCCAAGCGTTACAAGCAGATTTCAAAAGGTAGTCTGGACAATGTTTCTCATCCAAACAAACGGGCTTGATACCCAATCCTTCGAAAGCCAACGGTGTGTTGTATGCCGCGTAGCGGTGGTTGCGGATTACACGCAACATGTGCTTTTTGTTCTTTTCGTACATGCGGAATGGACCTTTTACCGCAGCCATCTCAGCAGAGGTAGCATACGCTGTACCAGTCAAAATCGCAGTGATCGCACCACAGATAGCAGTAGCTTCTGATGAATCGTAAGGAATACCAGCGCTCATCAATACTGAACCCAAGTTGGCATATCCCAATCCCAAAGTGCGGTAATCATAACTCAATTGAGCCACCTCTTTTGATGGGAACTGAGCCATCAATACAGAAATTTCCAATACAGTGGTCCACAAACGTGCACTGTACTCAAATTTCTCCATATCAAAAGTTTTGCTATCCTCATGGAAGAACTTTCTCAAGTTCAATGAAGCCAAGTTACAAGCCGTGTTATCTAGGAACATGTACTCAGAACATGGGTTAGAAGCGTTGATTCTTCCACCTTCTGGACAAGTGTGCCATTCGTTAATGGTGTCATCGTACTGAACGCCCGGATCAGCACAAGCCCAAGCTGCGTCACCAATTGCATCCCATACTTCCTTGGATGGCTTGGTGTTCATCACCTCACCGGTTGAACGAGCGGTAAATTCCCAATCTTCGCCCTTTTCCAACTTGTGGAAGAATTTGTTGGGGATACGCACCGAATTGTTACTGTTCTGTCCACTCACTGTATTGTATGCCTCACCCTCGTAGTCGTTAGAATATCCAGCAGCAATCAAAGCAGCCACTTTGCGCTCTTCTGTGCTCTTCCACTGAATGAATTCCATTGCATCGGGGTGATCCAAATCCAAGCAAACCATTTTTGCTGCCCTGCGAGTAGTACCGCCGCTCTTGATTGCACCCGCAGAACGGTCACCAATGCGCAAGAAACTCATCAAACCAGAACTGGTTCCGCCACCACTCAACTTCTCACCAGAGCCACGAATTTTGCTAAAGTTGGTACCAACACCCGATCCGTATTTGAAAATACGTGCCTCACGAACCCACAAATCCATGATACCACCCTCGTTTACCAAATCATCGTCAACCGACAAAATAAAACAAGCATGGGGCTGTGGACGCTCGTAAGCCGAGGTACTTTTCATCAACTTCTCAGTATCAGGATCTACATAGTAGTGACCCTGTGGCTTGCCAGTGATGGCATAACTGTTGTGCAATCCTGTATTAAACCACTGTGGTGAATTCGGAGCCGATTCCTGATTCAACAATGAGTATACCAATTCATCATAAAACACCTGCGCATCCGCAGCAGATTCGAAATAGCCATATTTCTCGCCCCAATGTTTCCAACAATCTGCCAAGCGGTGAGCCACCTGCTTAACCGACGTTTCACTTCCCAAACTACCATCCGCTTGTGGCACCCCCGCCTTGCGGAAATACTTCTGAGCCAAAATATCTGTAGCCACCTGACTCCAACCCTCAGGGACCTCAACATTTTTCATTTCAAAAACCGTACTTCCGTCTGGCTTCTTAATGACTGATGTACGATAGTCGTACTGAAATTGATCATAAGGCGATACACCATCGGCGGTGTTCATGCGGGAGAAATTCAATCCCTTTGTGTTTACTGTTTGCTGGCTCATAGCGATTCTATTGGGTTGTGTTTAAAAGAGTGATCGTTCACTTTGTTGTGAATAGCAAATCTATCTTTGCAAACCACAATCACCCAATCATGTTTTCCACATAATTCACCGAAACCCTTGATAAAATTGGGTTTATGATGTTGAAAAAACGCAAGCCCAACAGCAGCAAGGGTTTACGCGTATTTAATTGACCAGTAGGTAGTTACAAAATCAAATTTTTTAGACATTCAACCGCAAACCAAAAATATGTGTCGTCCATTGCTCACTCACCCATCTTCCAAGTAAAATTCACTTACTTTGTACTATGGGATCACTGCTCCAATCACTGTTACATCGCAAAGAAAAAAAGCAAAAAAGCATTGCCGTGCTTTGCGATCCCGACACACCAGCAAGTGAAATATCGCAGCAAGTAAAGAAAGCGATCCAACTCGGTATAGACCTATTCCTGGTTGGCGGAAGTCACGTTTCACAACATTCAACCGCAAGCTGTGTAGCCCTACTCAAAAATTTAGGAGCACCCAACATCACCCTCTTCCCCGGAAATGAACTTCACGTAGTGGATGATGCAGATGCCATACTTTTTATGAGCCTCATTTCTGGTAGAAACCCAGAATTTCTGATCGCCAAACAAGTTGCAGCCGCGCCATGGGTGAAAAAAAGCAACATGGAAGCCATTCCAACAGGCTACATGCTCGTTGAAAGTGGCAAACTTACCTCCGCACTATATATCAGCGGAACACTACCACTGCCAAACAACAAACCTGATATCGCAGCCGCCACCGCTATGGCCGGAGAATTGTTGGGGATGAAATTGTTTTACCTCGATGCCGGTAGCGGTGCAGAATACCCCATTCCACAGAATATCATTCAAGCAGTAAATCAAAATACCGAAGGCATCGTATTTGTTGGAGGTGGCATCCGAACTCCGATGGCAGCAGCTTCCGCATGGAACAGCGGTGCAGACGTTGTGGTTATCGGAAATGGAATCTTCGAAAACCCCCAATTGCTCGAAAACATTTGTGATCAAGCCATTTTAGTAAATCAACACGCCCGTTCATACTAAACACCCCATGTTCCTGTATCCATTTAAAACCCAATTCCTTAAAACCGAATTGAACCGCAACCAAGTAGCCGATATTCTCACCACTCAAACCTTCCTGTCTGATGCGAATTTTAAAAAAACCGACAGCAATCCCCGCGCATTCTATGGTGAAATATCAAACCAAGACTTTACCCTTGAAACCATAGAAGACAAACAAAGATTGGTGAATTTTTGTACCGGTGAAATTCGTGGGTCTGAAAATGAAGTGTACATCCTCCTGCAACTTGGGGCATGGCAACACCGCAGGATTTTCTTGCTTTTTCTCATACTCATCCTTTCCTGCACCGTGCTATTGGCCAAACACCTTTGGCTTTTTCAAAGCTTCTATCCACAAAATTTTGCCGCCTGGTTGCTTCTGTTAACCAATATCGCCCTTTTTATCGCCCTCTATGTGAAAGCGAAAAACTTTCACGCACGCCTCAAATCCACCATCGATTTTTTCTCTCAACTTTGGTCGGCAAAAACAATTAACCAGACAGAAGTGCCGCATTTATTCCGTTAAAATCCTCAGTGATCCCCGCATCAACTTGTACTTGGCAAAGCAAGCATCTTAAAGAAGCTCAAAGGCCCTAAGAACGCAGGCAAACCCTCGTTGCGACCAACCCCTATCACTTCTTAATCATGGCGAGCAAATCCGCCTCCCAACTCACTTGAGGCACCTCCAATATACTGCCCACATACACCGATTCAGCCGCAAAATCAACGTCCGCACCGCCGCCCTGAACACCCGTAATTTTGGGCAACTTCGATACCGCCAACTCCGGAACGCGACCAATCACAACAGACTTTCCACCAAAAAACACATCACCCGCAAAAGCCCCGTCGATCAGCTTTTTTTCGCGATTCACCCTGCGATAATCCATGTGAAAAACCACCCCCGCAATCTCTAAATTTTCACGATCAATCACACGATTCCCGTCTTTCAACACCATCAAACGATCCAAAACCTTACACAATCGAGGCAAACCCATGCGCGTATCTGAACACCAATTGCCCCCAATCATCAATAAATCAATCCTGCATGGTTTACCCACCATATCTGATTTCATCAATCTCAAAGCACTGTCAATCTCGGCAACAACCAATTCGCTTGGCTCATAGCTCATGTACTCCGTTTCCATTTCATCCCAAAACAATTGAGCATCAGCACGCAGCGTGCTGTCGTCCCCGTTTGAACTCCCCCCATACAATCCAGTGGCCCCAGCCATCATGCCCAACTCGGTTTTTAAATAACTCAAGGCCGGATGCAAACGCCACAATTCAGCATTTACATTGTCTACAATCCCAATACCCCCGCCATAACGTGGTTTATCCAATTTGTCGCTTGTTTTCATATCCCTGTCTTTCTTAGCGATAATACCGCAACCCATCGCCCCCAATACCAACATAATAATACATAACCGCTGAATCATATCAGCAAATTACAGCCAAATATTCATTACACCCAAAGAAAATATTACCTTCGCAATCAAGTCATGAGCCTGTCGTTAGACGCCATCAAAAAACCCATCGAAAAGGAACTTACCGCATTCGAAGTCATGTTCAAACAGAGCATGAAAACCCGTGTGCCCTTGCTCGATACCATCATGACCTACATCGTGAAGAGAAAAGGCAAACAAATTCGCCCCCTCTTTGTGATGTATTCAGCAAAACTTTTCGGCGATATCAATATCAGAACCTACCGCGGTGCATCCCTGGTAGAATTGCTGCATACCGCTACCCTGGTGCACGACGATGTTGTAGATGATAGCTTTCAACGCAGAGGATTCTTCTCCATCAACGCACTTTGGAAAAATAAAATTGCCGTACTCGTGGGCGATTATTTGCTCTCCAGAGGCCTTCTTTTGGCTGTGGAACACCGCGATTTCGATATGCTCGAAATTGTTTCCAACGCCGTGCGCGACATGAGCGAAGGAGAATTGCTGCAACTCGAAAGAGCCCGCTTCATGAATGCCACCGAAGAGGTCTACTTTCAAATCATCAAACAAAAAACGGCATCCCTCATTGCATCGTGCTGTGAAATGGGCGCCGCCTCCACCACTCAAGATACCGAAATACAGAAAAAAATGCGTCAGTTTGGAGAAACCATCGGTTTGGCATTCCAAATCCGCGACGATCTTTTTGATTTTGGCGATAACAAATCTGGCAAACCCGCCGGCCTAGATATCAAAGACAAAAAATTGACCCTGCCCATCATTCACGCCTTCTCAAAAGCTGCCCCCAGCGATGTGAAAAAAATCAAAAAACTCATGAGAAGCAATGTGAACGACAAACAGAAAATTGCCGATGTAGTTGAATTCATTACCGTTCACGGCGGAATGTCTTACGCGCGCATCAAAATGAACGAATTCCGCGACCGCGCCTTTGAAATATTGGAATCCATTCCCGCCAACAAAGAGCACAAACAAACCCTCCAACACCTCGTCAATTTTGTCATCGACAGAAACGTTTAATCATGAAGGTAACAATTCAAGACAATACCACCGAATTCATCAAGGAAAACAACCAATTTGTAATCCCCAATGGTGCCTCCATCAATCGGTTGCCCCTGAACAACAGCACCCTGCTGTTACAAACGCCCTCGCAAACCATTCAAGTTCGTTGCTTGTCGGTCGACAAAGTCGCAAAAACCGTTACACTGCTCTACAACAACCAAAAATACGTTGCCAAAATCACCGAACCCATGGACGAACTCCTCAAATCGATGGGCTTGGAAAATGCCATGGTAGCCAAAATCTCTGAGGTAAAAGCACCCATGCCAGGTTTGGTTTTGGATGTCTTAGTAGCTGTTGGTCAAACCGTTGAAATGGGCGAAAAAATTCTCACCCTAGAGGCCATGAAAATGGAAAATGCCATCAAATCACCTACCGCGGGCACCATTGCATCCATTCATGTTAGCAAAGGCCAAGCCGTTGACAAAAATTTCGTACTCATCCGATTCGAATAATCCCCCCACCCACAGCCAGCGATCGTATTCTCTTTATGAAAAACCCATCGCCCCTGTGGAATGCCAAAAATACCATCTATTTCCTGCTGCTCATATACGCAGCGATTGGACTATTCAATCTTGACCGATTGCCCATCGCTTGGAACGATGAAATTCAAAACTTAGACCCCGCCCTGGTTTGGCACAATACCGGATTCTATCGGTCACCTCTATGGCCCAATCCAGGAGCAGAACTCAAATTCCTTAGTTACCCGCCATTGCTCGAAGCGTGGCATTGCATCTGGCTCTACCTCGGCAAATCCCCCTTCATCGTTCGATTGCCTTTTTTGATTTTCCACCTCATCACTGCAGTTCTACTGCATCGATTTGTACTTCAAATTCTCGCCGCCCCATCAACAACCAAACAACCGAGCAAGGCCTATTCCCAAAGCGTTATCCAATTCATTGCCTTGCTCATCACCGCCCTTTTTCTGTTCGATAAATCCACTGGTGAAATTGCCCGAAGCCTTCGCGTAGAAACACCCATTCTGCTTCTATTAATGGCATTTACAACCACCGCATACAGGACCTTTTATCAACCCAATGCCTTAATCACCCTCCTTTTGGGATTGTCCCTCGGATCCTTGGCCATCGCACATTTATATACTTGGCCCTTGGTTTTAATCGCCTTGTTGTTGAATTTCAACCATTTGGCCCAATTCAAAACAACCACAGCCTTGCGCCACGGATTCATGTTCCTTGCCAGCACATTGGTACCGATCACCATTTTTTGGCTCACAGTAAAACCAGAACTCCTTGATTTAAAAGCCCAGTTGTTCATGCAAGCTGAAGACCACAGCGGTGCATCCATAGGCGCCAACCTCTACGGTTTTTTTATCGGTAGATTTATTCCCTATACCCTCGAACAGCCCTACACTTTTTTCTTGCACCTATTGTATTGGGTTGCGGCATTGAGGCTGCTCCTTAAAAACCTTTTCGCGAAATCAAATCTTTGGAAAACCTCATTGATCCCCCTCCTTTACTTGGCTTTTGCAATCCCCACAGCCCTTTTCCTTACTCCTCAGCACCGGTATTACCCCGTTCAGCACTTACTGGGACTCTTGGTAATGGCGGCGTATTTACAAAACTTTACACCTAGCTTTGCTTGGAAACCAACAAAACGTTGGATCAAACCCGCGTTATCCATGATTTTTGTTGTTTCCCTCCTCACACCTTGGACCATCCGAAACACGGCCGCAATACTTCAACGCAACCAACGCAACCCACACACCGCCATTCAATTCCTCAACAAAAACCTCAACGCGATCCCCAGTGGTGATATTCTCGGTGAACCCATAGCCAATTATTGGCTTGCACAATCCCCACACCCCAAAGATTGGCAATATGGCTTCGAGTTTTACCCCCAACACTTTCCATACAATGCCCAAAAACCGAGATACTTCGTCTCTCGCACCACACCCAAACAGCTCCCATTCTTGTTCCTCATCGATAGCCTCAACATCCCAACCCGCTTTGCCCAGTCGCAAAAACTCGGACATACTTACAATGGACTTTATTTGTACCAAGTAAAATCTCTATCCGCTTGGAAACTGTTAACCAACCCAAGCACCCTAAAAATCACGAGCGGACATTAAGCAATCAATGCCCAAACCCCTTACTTCAAGGAAGTGGAGTTTTTCAATCCGTAACCTATCAACTCATCATACCCCATACCCGGATTCTTGTGATAAATCAATACCATGTAGTTGTTCTCCGTTTCACTGTGTTGCCCTTCAAACATCGAAAAATCCAACAGGCCTGTTGATTCGTCCTTTACACCAAAAACATAATTGTAATACCCTTGTTTCAATGGCACAACCGCCTCATATGCCCTGGTATCTGCGTTGAAATACATCCGATGCGATTCCAATATACGCCAATCACTCAACTCGCCATACACATATACTGCCTCCTTCAATTCAGCATCGGCCTGAATCGAAAAATGCACAAAGCAATAATCACTCTCAAATGCTGTACCCGCAGGCATGGGCAAATCTTTGTTATCGTACAAAACCCTACCATTGTAATCCGCCCAATTGAAATACCGCTCAAATCTCCGCGATTTGTCGTTCACCAAAATCACATGCTTCTGATTGGCAATGTTTAACCGCTGTCTTACACCTGCAGTAGAACTTCGAAAACTGCGAATATCAAAGAACCTATACTGATTCATTCCATCCACCTGATTTCCAAGCTGATGGTTATACTGCAACTCATTCCCTACAATAAACATGGGTTTTAAGTCATCGATGCCAAACATCCACTCCCCATTGCGCAAAATCACCGCCTTCACATCCTGCATCGCATTGGGCATGAAGTAGGCATCGTTCTTCGTAAAATTGAAATTCACCTGTTGATGCGTGCTTCTGAGTTCTACCTGCTTGCTTTGCGATAACTCCATATTCACCGCGCCCTGGGATTGTAAAACCATCATTCTCCGCGATAAAACAATATCTGATTCATTGAAATTCCGATAAACAACCAACAAGTAATTGCCCGACAACTTGGGCCGCGATTGCTCCCCAGGTACATCCACCGCATAATGCGTGTATTGCATCAAAGTGCCATTGCTGAAACTGGCATTCTCAATGTTGTCGTATCCCATACCCTCCAATGTTTGCGTGCGCGACAATCCGCTCGGACGCCAATTTGCATCACAATGTATCATTGTAATCTGATAAAAATCACGCTCACTGCGAATTTGATCGAATTCCAAAACCAACGCATCCTGTCCGCCCAAAGTCAAAATTGGAAACGCAAAACCACTGCTTTTTTGATAAAATCGAACCGTTCTAACATCTGATTCGTAAATGGCATTGCTGTAACGCAAAGAACTGTCTGTATTTGCTTTCAGCAAGCACGTACAAGCCATAAATACAAAGCACAGCAAACCAATTTTTATTCTCATCGAAACAAACTTAACAAATTCGGGGCCAAATCACGAATCTTGCATCATCATCCATTCCTCAAACAACTGTTCATAAGCCGCTTTCGCCATGGCATGTGCCGCATTCACTGACTCATAGGATTCTGTAATTCTCGCCACCTTTTCAAAAGAACTTGCCACCTCCGGCGAATGCAACTGAACTTCAAGTGCCGTTTTTTCCTCCGCCAATGCGTTCATTTCCTGCTCCTTCACATTCATGGCATCCTCCACCTTTTTGATCTCGTTTTTACTGTACGATTTACTACTGGTATGAACAGCAGCTACAGCGCCAACTGATGCACTGGGCTTATTCGCAGTTACCGCCGCCGCAGAAGCCGATTTCTTTTTGCCATCATCGAGCTTGGCCAAACGCATATCCTCCGCCACACGCTGTGAATTCCATTCGTTATATTCCTCAAATGTGCCCGGATATTCTTTCAAATAGCCGTCTTCAATCCACCAAATTTTATTGGCAACCTTACTAATGAAAGTTCTGTCATGCGACACAAACAAGCAACTGCCCGCATAGTCTATCAATGATTCTGCCAACACCGCTGTACTAAACATATCCAAGTGGTTCGTGGGCTCATCCAACAGCAAAAAATTGGATTGGGTGATCAGTGTTTTGGCCAAAGCCAACCTCGATTTTTCACCACCACTCAATACCTTAACCTTCTTAAATACCTCATCGCCTGTGAACAAGAAACAACCCAATACCGTCCTCAATTCCCAATCAGTATATTCGGCACTCACGGTAGCCAATTCGCTCAACAAATCATTCTTCAAATTCAAAGCCTCCAATTGATGCTGGGCAAAAAAGGCGGATTCCACATTCCAGCCTTGCTCAATGATACCTCCAGCAGGCTCGGATCCATGCACCATCCTCAATACCGTTGATTTCCCCTTTCCGTTTGCACCCACCAAGGCAATTTTATCGCCCCGCAAAATTTGCGCCTGCGAAGTTTTTAATATTTCTAAATCACCATACGATTTGGTCACATCCTTCAAATCCGCAATCACCTTCCCCGGGGTTACCCGAATGTTAAACCGAATATCGAAATCTTTACGCTCATCCTGTCTAACCTCAATCTTCTCAATTTTATCCAGCATTTTCACCCTACTCTGCACAGCAGTGGCCTTGCTCGCCTTGGCTCTAAATCTGGAAATAAACTTCATCTGCTGACGGATATAGTCCTGCTGATTTTCGTATTTCCGCATCATCAAAGCATCCCTTTCCTCCTTCTGTTCCAAAAACTCGTTGTAATTGCCCTTGTAATGAAAAACCTGCTGGTGCGCTACCTCGGCAATGCGATTCACCGTTCTATCCAAGAAGTACGGATCGTGAGATACTATCACATAAGTCCCTTCATAATTGGCCAAATAATCCTCCAACCACTGAATCGTGGGTAAGTCCAAGTGGTTCGTGGGCTCATCCAACAACAACAAATCAGGGGCCTGTAATAGCAATTTCCCCAACATCGCGCGCATACGCCATCCACCAGAAAACTCCCTCAAAGGACGGTCCAAACTGCTCGTGGGGAATCCCAAACCTTCCAAAATTTTATCGCCTTCAGCATGCCATTCATAGCCACCCAATGCGCCAAAACGCTCCTGGGCATCCGCCAAACGCTGCATGGTAACATCGTCATACTCAATCTCGATTTTTTGAATCAATCGATCAATTTCTGATTCCAAATGCACCAAATCTTCCCTGCCACCCAAAACCACGTCGCGAACACAATCGCCAACATCCATACTCAACAAATCCTGATTCAAAAACCCAATTCTCAAATCAGATGGTTTAGACAATGTTCCCTCACGCAATTCGTAATCGCCAGAAATCAATCGCAGTAAGGTAGATTTACCCGTACCATTCAAACCCACCAACCCAATTTTTTCACTGGGCTTGATGTGCCAAGAGGCATTCTTAAACAGGTATCTACCGGCAAATTCAAAAGAAAAATCATTCAGTGCTAGCACCTTGCAAAGGTAGGCCATCAACCACCATTCAGCCTAATCAAAATCAGCCCAAATTCAAGCGCAAATCAGTACTTTTTCAACATCACAAAGTCGTTCATAAAATACCCATCGCCAATGTCGAAATCCGCCACACACTCAATCACAAAACCCATTTTAAAATAAAAGTTGATCGCCTTGAAATTCTGACGGTTGACCTGCAATCGCAACTCCCGCAAACCCGGCATTTCCGATGTCAATTCATTCAGTATCCAAGCGCCAAATCCCCCCCGCTGATTCACTGTTTTTACGTACAATTTGTTAAGGAAAAAACACCCATCCGCCTTTTTTTCAATGGCCACAAAACCCATAGCATTGTCACCATCCATCACACAATAAAACCGCTGCCCAGCTTCCATCTGTGACTCCATAGACGCCGTTGAATAAAATCGCCCCAACATATAATCCACTTGAGACTGTCCGATGATTTCAACGTAATGATCATGCCAAATTTCATCCGCCAAACGCTGTATCTCGGAAATTTTCTCCCGGCTGGCCAATACTAACTGTAAATTCACCCCCCGAAATTCGCATTTTTGTATCAGTAAATCATGCTTCAACTCCAGAACCTTTCCACCGGCTTCGCAAAAAAGTCTGTAACACTACACCAAAACATCTCAATGCGTGTGGATGCCGGCAACCTCGTTCTGCTCCTTGGCCCCAATGGCATTGGCAAATCCGTCTTACTCAAAACCGTCGCTGGCCTGCAAGCTCCCCTGTCTGGTGAAGTCAGCGTAAATCAAATCAACATCCACCAAACCACCCCAGAAATACGGGCCTCTCTCTCCAGCATACTCCTTGCAACACCCCCCGCCATCGAACAAATGAAAGTGAGTGAAATGGTGCTTTCGGGGCGACAAAGATTTATAACAGGCTGGAAAAACCCGGCCCAAAGCGATTTAGCCGCCGTGGAAAATGCAATGCACAAAACCGGCATCCACGACCTAAAAAATGCATCCTTCGGCGCACTCAGCGATGGCGTAAAACAAAAAGTCATGCTCGCTAGATGCCTCGCCCAAGACAGTCAACTCATCCTACTCGATGAACCCCTCGCCTTTCTAGATTACCCCTCGAGAATCAATTTCCTGCAACTGCTTTCTCACCTAACCAAAACAGAAGCCAAAACCATTATTTATAGCAGTCACGACTTACAACTATCTATCAATCATTGCGATCACATCATTGCACTCACGCAAAACCAATGTGATTTTTATCAAAATCCAAAAGAACTGATCCTCACCGATATCTTTCCTGTCCAATGAACAAACCGCGACAGCCCTTCGCGATGAAGCAGTTCAGCATCGCACAAAATGATGTAGCACTTCCTGTAACTTCCGATGCTTGTTTATTCGGTTCGATGATTCAATTGCCCAAGAACGCCCATGTGCTCGATATCGGCACTGGCACCGGTTTGCTTTGCTTCATGCTCGCCCAAAAACACCCCGATGCGACCTTCACAGGCATCGACATACATCCCGGATCCATCCAACAAGCCATCGAAAACAACCACAACAACCCCTTCAAGAACCAAATAGAATTTCAAATCGGCGATGTACAATTGTGGGAACCCACAACACCCATTCACGCCATCGTTTGCAACCCGCCTTTCTTCGAAAATCACCTGCCATCCCAAAATACCACTAGGCGATTGGCCCGACATTCCAATGAACTTACACTCCCCAATTTGCTCAAACATTGCAACCGTTTGCTCCATCCCAACGGGGAACTATTCCTACTATACCCCAGCCAAAACATCAACCAAACCCAAAAAACTTTTTCCGACAATCACCTCCAAATTCAGGAAATTACGTTCATACAAGCCACCGAAAATAAACCACCACATCTAGCCATTTTCCACGCTGTAAAAACACCAATCAACATAGAAAATGCAGAGGAATCACCCAAGCTGATCACCAAAAATGTAATCCATTATCAAACCAACGGACAGCTAACCCTGGACGCAACGCATTACTTACAAGAGTTTTACACGCGTTTGTAACAAACAAAGTAAAAGTATCATTGTTCCTATCTATATTTGATCTCACATGAAATTCATCAAATACGCATTGGAAAAATCCCTATTCGGCGTTTGCAGTCAACTCGGCGAATGGATGGGAATTTCCGTAAAAAGCGTGCGCATGTCTTTCGTTTATGCCAGCTTTTTTACTCTGGGTTCGCCCATCATCATATACTTGGTAGCAGCGTTTTGGATGAACGTGAAAAACTATAGCCAAGAAAGACGTACCCGAATCTGGGATCTTTAATTCATCCTCCTTACAAAAAAGGAAATACTTGTCGCGATTGCTTTAAAAATTGCTACTCACAGTGAATCGAATGCCACTGAAAGCAGGCTCCTCCCTACAAATACCGCCCGAACAGTTCACCCCCTGTTGTTGCTTCAAATAAGCCAGCGTGAACACAGTGTTCTTCTCCGTATACCCAATAAATACTGTGGGATAATGCAACACTTTATCGGCAATGATCATGCGCTCATATCGGTGTGGAATCACATTCACCATATCGCCCACAGCAATACTCAACTGTTTGGTTGCCCAATATTCAACCATCAAATTGGCGAATGAACCTTGATCGTTTTTCGTGCTTAAATACTGCCATTCCACCCTCAAACTCTTGCCATGTTCCATGGTGTGTAGCCACTCACCAAAAGGCGTGAAAGTTTTCACGGGCACATACTCCGGTTCATCTTCGTAACGCGTTTGATTGTAATGAATCTGCTGTATACCCAATTTCAATTTATCGTGTTTACCCAATTTCTGAACCACCTCCAAATAATTCTCACTAAACAACTTCTCAGCCTCCATAACGCCAGTAACGGCATTCAACTTGCCATTGCTCGCCAAGGTTTGCACATAACTCGCATTAAAGAAAATCTGCGTTCCCTTGCGCGGTTTAAATTCCACTTCTCCCTGAATACCGTCTTCACCCAATTCTTGACCCGGTGCGTTGTATCGACTCAATAAACGATACGTATTCTGACGGGTCATTGAAGGCAAATAACTCACCAAACCATTCAACAAAGCCTCCGTAGGCGCCGTGCGAAAAGCAAAATTATCTACGTGTCTCGCCTGCAAATTCAAACCAATCGATGCCTTTTGCTTGCCCAACTTCCAACCGCCCTTACCCCAACTCAACGAAGTATACAAAACATTGCCACCCGCAAGCTTAAAGCGATCGTTCATCCCCAAAATGGCTTCAGGCGTCTTCACATTGCCCTCCACATTCCAACTAAAATTTCCAATGTTATAGCCGAAATACGCATTAAACCCATACATGTTGTATTTGGGGTAAAATCGATCCGCTAAATCATAAGTATTGATGGTTCCTACCAAACGGTCCATCGTCTCGCGGTCCAAACTCCGATTGATGGCCGATGCACCCACGCTCAAATCCCCATACTTGCTCATCTTACCCACCGGAATGCCTCCCTCTATATTCAAACCACTGATCACCTGCTTGGCAAATCCAAAACGATTTTTGATGTTACCCTTCTGATTGCCCGCAAATCCCTTGATCGCCCACTTGTCGTTGATGTTGTATTTCAAGCGCATGCCCTGAATTGCATAGTCAATCCCAATCTGCCTCTGCTCATAACTCCTAAACAAAACCCCCGTCCCAAATTGATCATAAAAAGACCCCATCGTGATGTCCAATTTATCAATCGATTTACTCACCTGCCAAAAGCCAATGCCGTGATCGGTGTAGGCATCCTGGGGATCCAATAAAGGCGAATTGTTGAACGCATCGTATCGAACAATGAAAGAATAACCCTTCATCCGATACTGCATAAACAACCACGCATCCGCGCTGGCCGTGTTCTCTTTATATACCTTGGTATTCGCTCCGATGCTGTCGTCACGCAAATACTTCTGATAGTTCATCAGCAAATTACCAGAAAATTGTCCTTTGTCAGAATCCTTGGTTTGGCCCGAAACCATACCCGCTGTAGCCACAAAGGCAAGCAAAATCAAGGTGTTGAAATGTCTCATTCACTGCAAAGAAACAAAAAAGCCCGTATTTTTGTAGTTCCAATATGTCAGAAGTCATCATTACACCCACCATCACAGCCTCTAGAAAGCTTTATATCGAAAGCTATGGATGTGCCATGAATTTTAGCGATAGTGAAATCATCGCCTCCATCATGGGTGAACATGGCTTCGCTTCAACCAACGATGAACTCGATGCCGATGTCATTTTTCTCAATACCTGTGCCATTCGCGACAATGCAGAACAACGCATAAGAGAAAGACTGAAACACCTCAGAGGCAATAAAAAACACAACAAAGAACTCATCATTGGGGTACTGGGCTGTATGGCCGAAAGACTCAAAGAAAAATTGCTCGAAGAAGAAAAATTGGTGGATGTAGTAGCCGGCCCCGATAGCTATCGCGACCTACCAAAACTCGTTGCAGAAGTAGATGAAGGCGGAAGAGCCATCAACGTGCTACTCAGCCGAGAAGAAACCTACGGCGACCTGAACCCCGTTCGATTGAATTCAAATGGCGTTACCGCATTTGTGTCTATCATGCGCGGTTGCGACAATATGTGTAGTTTTTGCGTAGTTCCCTTTACCCGCGGCAGAGAGAGATCTCGCGACCCTGAAAGCATCGTGAGAGAAGTATTAGACCTATCAAACAAAGGCTACAAAGAGATTACACTCCTAGGTCAAAACGTAAACTCCTATCTCTGGTTCGGTGGTGGCCCCAAAAAAGAATTCAAAAAACTCACCCAAGATGAACAAGATAGTTCTGTGGATTTTGCCGACCTCCTTGAAATGTGCGCCACCGCAGTGCCACAAATGCGCATTCGATACAGTACCAGTCACCCCCGCGATATCAACGAGAAAGTGGTTTACACCATGGCCAAATACAAAAACTTGTGCAATTACATCCACCTCCCCGCACAAAGTGGCAACTCGCGCGTGCTCGATATCATGTCGAGAAACTACACCCGTGAATGGTATATGGATAAAATTCGCATGATCCGTAGCATCATCCCCGATTGTGGCATCAGCTGCGATATCATTGCGGGTTTCTGCTCCGAAACAGAAGAAGAACACCAAGACACCCTTTCCCTCATCGAGTGGGCCCATTTTGAGTTCTCCTACATGTACATTTACAGCGAAAGACCCGGTACACCCGCCGCCAAAAAGTTGGTCGACGATGTAGCAGATGATGTAAAATCGCGTCGATTAAGCGAAATCATCGCCCTACAAAATGCCAAATCAAAGCAAAAAAATGAATCCTACATTGGTAAAGTAGTCACTGTACTCATCGAAGGCCATTCAAAGAAAAGCACCCTCGATTGGAAAGGCAGAAGCGACCAAAATTCAGTCACCATCTTCCCATGCGAAGATTACAAAATCGGCGATTTGGTGAATGTAATGGTTGAAAGAGCAACCACAACAGCCATGATCGGTAAAGCCATTGGCTATGCCTCGTTGCTGCCCGAAAATTAAATCGGTCGTTAATTACCCTTTTTGTGCATACTGAGGACTCAAATTCTTGAGCATATCCTCTGTCATGCGATCCAAATCGAAATCCGGCTTCCAACCCCAGTCGTTGCGAGCCTCGGTATCGTCAATCACAGCCGGCCAACTGTTGGCGATGGCCTGACGGTAATCGGGTTCATACGCAATTTCAAACCCAGGAATCACTTTCGCGATAGACGCCGCAATTTCTTCAGGCGCAAAACTCATACCCGCCAAATTGTAACTTGTACGAATTTTGATCTGTTCCGCAGGTGCATGCATGATATCCAATGTTGCCTTCAACGCATCTGGCATATACAACATGGGCAACGTAGTTCCCTCACCCAAAAAACAAGTATGTTTGCCCGATTGCAAAGCATCGTGATAAATGGCCACAGCATAATCCGTGGTTCCACCACCCGGCGCACTCTTGTATCCAATCAAACCGGGATAACGCAATGAACGCGTATCAATGCCCCAACGGTTAAAATAATATTGCGCATACAACTCACCCGCCAATTTGCTGATTCCATAAATGGTTGTGGGATCCATGGTGCCGTATTGGGGTGTGCCAAATCGTTCTGTGTTTGGTCCGAAAGCCGCAATGCTACTGGGCCAATACACTTTCTTGATGATGCCTGTATCTCTGGCCGCATTCAACACGTGGAACAAACCCTCCATGTTCAACTTCCAACCAAATTCAGGGTTTTTTTCAGCCGTTGCACTCAACAACGCCGCCAAATGATATACCTGTGTGGGTTTGTATTTCTGAATCACCGCACCCAAACCATCCGCATCCAAAATATCCAATGTTTCAAACGGACCCCCATCAAAAACTGGGTTGTCTGATTTCTTCACATCACTCGCGATCACATTTGAATCACCATAAATGCCTCGCAATGCCTCCACCAACTCCGTGCCCAACTGTCCGCAAGACCCAATCACCAAAACCTTTTCGTTCGTCATACTACCGCAAATTTTGGCGGTTCTGCCCACATTACCAAACCTTTTTCTCACCGATTTTATTTACGATGATATTTTGTGGTAAATCTTCCGCATTTTTGCCCCTCATCATGACTGAATCAGCAGAAACCATTCACTTTGCAGTTGTGGGCGTTGGCCACATTGGCACCCGCCATGCACACATGATTTCTCTGAATCCCAATGCAAAACTCGTTGCTGTTGTTGACATCAAATCACCCGAAGAGCTAAACATTCCTCAAAACATCCCCGTTTACCCAAACATAGAGGAAATGCTCATGCACCATGCAAATATTGATGTGGTGTGTATCGCAACACCCAACGGATATCACGCACAACACGCCATCCAAGCACTGTCCATGGGCCGGCACGTTGTAGTAGAAAAACCCATGGCTCTGTCCACCGAAGATTGTGACGCCATGATACTTGAAGCCCAAAAACGCAACAAGAAAATCTTCTGTGTGATGCAAAATCGATTCTCGCCACCTTCGCAATGGATCAAAAACCTCATCGCAGAAAACACCCTCGGTGAAATCTATCAAGCACAAATTATCTGTTATTGGAATAGAGATCACCGATACTATCAAAAAGGACATTGGCACGGCACCAATGACCTAGACGGTGGGGTTCTTTTCACACAATTTTCGCATTTTATTGATTTGATGTACTGGCTGCTTGGGCCCATCACCATCAACTACGCAAATGCATCAAACTTCAATCACCAACAGTTAACAGAATTTCACGATAGTGGACAGGTGGTTTTTTCATTTGGGCCAAATGGCAAAGGTTCATTGAGTTATTCAACCAGTTTGAACCAACAGAATTTCGAAAGTTCCATCACCCTGATTGCCGAAAAAGGCACAGTGAAATTGGGCGGTCAATACATGAATACCGTGGATTATTGCGAAATCGAAAACTATACACTACCAACACTTCCCGATGCGCAACCCGCGAATGATTACGGAAATTACAAAGGCAGTGCCGCCAATCACCATTTCGTGATTCAAGATGTGATCAACAACCTCGTACACAATGTCGCACCAATCACAACACCCCAAGAAGGTCGCGCTGTGGTTGAAATTATTGAAAGCATCCACCATTTTGGAAAATAAATCCAAGATTCTTTCCAATAATTCCAAATTAAAACTTTATCAACTCATTTAAAATCAAACACTTACGTGTTATTTTTAAAAAAAAAAAAAAAATTATCATTTCTTTTGGGGGTATAGCACACTTTCTGTGTTTATAGGCCTGATTACCCCTTTCCGGAAAAAGGCAACGTCATGACAAAAGAACAATTAGAAAGCAACACCTTCACCAAGTATGCGGCTGGCTTGATGCAAGAGGAAGAATTGAGAAAGCTTGAAGAGTGGTTGAAAAAAAACCCCCAATTCAAGCCCACTTTAGCCATCATCAAACAACAAGTGTCTGCAATGATGCAGCCACAATTAATCCACTAATTCTATGGAATCAAATAACAACAAACCCAATATCGACCCACAATTTCATGAAGTCTGGGACGCGGCGGGACAGTATAAATATAGCTTTGAAAACGGCAATGATGATGCTTGGCAGAAATTCTCAGCAGACATGGCCAACAAAAAGGCGAGCAAAGTAGTTTCAAACTCGCCATTCACCGTTCAAAGAAACTTCAAGCAGATTTTCCGCATCGCAGCAGCAATATCCCTAATAGCCGTTGGCGCTTGGGCGTTTTGGTTCAATAACCAAAGCACTGCAATCCTGGATCAAGGCAACTACACTTCAAACAGCGGAGAAGTGAAAGAAATCACACTCAAAGACGGAAGCGTAATCACACTCAACGCCAACTCGAGTGTAGACTACACAATCACCAAAAATGCACGCAAAATCAACCTCAATGGCATGGCGCATTTTGAAGTGGCGAAAAATCCCAATGCACCGTTTGTTATTCGCAGCGGCAGCAATCAAGTGACCGTTTTAGGTACCGGTTTCGATGTAAGGTCTTACACAAACAAACCCCTACAGGTAACCGTAAACCATGGAAAAGTTCGCGTAGAAAAATTGGCAAAAAACTCACAAACCACACTTGAATCTGCAATACTTACCAAAGGAATGAGAGCCACTGAAAACCCAAATTCAGTGAATAAAAAATCCTCATATTTCCAAATCGACTCAAGTGTAAACCTCACAGCCGTGCAATGGAACCAAAACGGTTTGAAATTCAACAACGCCAATTTATCTGAGGTGATCAGTGCCGTTGAATCTCAATATGGGGTGCAAATTGAAATCCTTGGAAATGCCCCCAGTGGCTTGAGAAATAACCCAAACCCCAAACTCACTGCCACTTTTACACCCCAAGACAAAATCGATTTTGTTTGCAAAGTAATTGGCAATGCGCTTGACCTAAATTTGGTCTACAAAAATTAATTGATCATTTCTTTCATGAAATGAATCGTAGCTGTCAGGCAACGACAAAAGGTGTTTTGTTTTCAATAACTTTGTTATTGTGGTAAAATCATTCCTGCGCTGCCAAATTCATTTTTTGTTTGCCCTCTTCAGCATGGCAGCAAATCATGTATTGGCTCAAAACTCGCAGGTATCGGCCGATGTATTAAACACGGTTTCTACAATAAATAATCCTTTATATTTCACACCCAACTTTTCACAATGGGGCGCAGGCAACACCAGCTTAGCTCAAGCCACAATTCCCGGAGGAGCCATTTTTATCAATTCCAATGGCATTCGAATTTTAACAGAATCACCCAATAGCATATCACAAAAACACCAAATACATCACCATAGAGGCAAAGACACACAGTTCGTTTTACAACATCACGTAACCGATATAAATTTTGCCAATTGCAATAAACCCAAAGAAGTACTCTTTCAAGAGCCTGCCCCCTGGTACGAAAACTTCTATTTGGGAAACGATCCGCAGTATTGGAAATCCCAAATTCAACCCTGTGCGAGAATTGTTCTCAAAGACATTTATCCCAAAATCGATATTCATATCTATTTCAGCAACAACTCCTTGGAATTTGATTGGGTATTAAGGCCTGGTGCCAACCCAAACGAAATAGGTCTGCAAATCGATAAAAACTCCACCTTTCATCTCCAAAAAAATCAAATCGTTGTAAAAACATCTGTCGGTCAATTCCAAATCAATGCCCCCAAAGCCTATCAAAAACAAGCCCGCAGAAACAAATCCATCCCGTGTAAATACACCACTGATGGCAACACAATTGGCCTAAAAATTGGCCAATACAACACAGAATTACCCCTCACCATAGACCCCATTCTGGTTTTCAGCACCTACAGCGGTTCTCAAGGTGATAATTTTGGATTTACAGCCACCTACGATACCAGCGGTTGCTTGTATGCCGGCGGTATTGTAGACGCCAATACGCGCAAATACCCTGTAACCACAGGAGCCTTTCAAACCACCTACGGCGGCGGCGGAATGGGTGCACCCCCCGTTCAATTGCCCTGCGATATCTCCATCAGCAAATACTCTCCAGATGGCAGCAAACTCCTCTTCGCAACCTACATGGGTGGCTTCGACGATGAATACCCGCACTCACTTTGTGTAGATCCATTCAACAATCTCCTTGTATTCGGCACTACCCTCTCCCCCGATTTTCCAGTACACCCAGATTCTGCCTATTCCAATACGCACGAAGGAGATTATGACATATTCGTAAATAAACTCAACAATTCAGGAACCCAATTGCTCGGCGGAACGTTTATCGGTGGATCCGATGCAGACGGCTTCCAAACAGAAATACCCACTACACTGCTGGTTTACAACTACGCAGATAACTATCGGGGCGATATCACCACAGACAACGACGGCAATATCTTCGTAGCCACCTGTACCCGATCCAACGATTTCCCCACAACACCAGGCGCACTTCAAGCCAAACCCAAAGGAGAAACCGATGCCGCCATCATCTGTCTCAACAATTCTTTGTCATCCATCAAATGGGCCACTCTCCTGGGTGGTGATCAAGACGATGCCGCATACTCCATCAAAGTAGATGATACTGCCCACCTATTCGTAGGAGGCGGTACAATGATTAGCAACAACTTCCCCATTGCCGGCAACGGTTATAGAAAATCTGCCATCGGTGACATCGACGGATTTATCACTCGATTCAACAAAAACAACGGATTCTATCAAGTAGGAACTTATTACGGAAGCACCAATTACGATCAAATTTATTTCATCGACCTCGATATAGACAACAAAGTATATTTCACCGGGCAAACCGAAGGCAACTTAACCAGAACCGCCGGAACCTATGGCAAAACAAATACCTCGCAATTCATAGGGCGATTTTCCAACGATTTAAAAAATATAGAATTCATTACAACCTTTGGCAACCGAACCACGGGAGCCCCAGAACTAAGCCCTTCAGCCTTCATGGTTGATAACTGCTATAACATTTATTTCAGCGGCTGGGGGTCCAATATCGGCGTTGGCAATGCAGGTACTACCGGTGGATTGCCCATCACCGCCGATGCCCACCAAAAAACCACAGACAACAACGATTTTTACCTCATCGTATTAGGTAAAGATGCCAAAACACTCAAATATGCTTCCTACTTCGGTGGCAATCTGTCCGATGATCACGTAGATGGTGGAACCTCTCGATTCGATAACAGAGGCATCATCTATCAAAGTGTTTGCGCAAGCTGCCCCAACAGCCCGCCTGGCCTAAATGATTTCCCTACCTCCCCTTCCAATGTAGCATTCAAAAACAATGTCAGTATTCGATGTTCCAATGCCAGTTTCAAACTCGACTTTCGATTGGGTTACTCCGTTGATGCAATCTTTACCGCCAAACCTGAAATCATCTGCCTAGGTCAAACCATCGATTTTCTCCCAGCGAGACGATTCAATGCCACTTACATTTGGCAATTTGGCGATGGTGACACTTCCCACCAATTCAACCCCTCCCACAAATACAAAGACACTGGAACTTTTGTCGTAAAACTCACAGTTACAGATTCAAATTCTTGCAATGCAACAGCAACCTACGAGAAAAAAGTTCGAGTTATCACCTCGCCCCGAGGCGCATTGAATACCCAATTTACTCCCTGTAAACCGGGCGTTGATTTCATTCTCGACGTATCAAACGTAGACAGCGTGATTTGGGATTTTGGGGATGGTTCAAAAATCGATAGAACCGGACCGCTTGAACTCAAAACATACACAATAGCTAACGGTACCATAAAAAGAAATTACCAATACATCGCAGGTCAATATAATGCCGCAATTGTGATAAAAAATACCGCGTCAGGTTGCACCGATACACTGAAAAAACCCATTCAAATGACCAGTGACAGCACCCACGAAGTCAAAATTGCCAACGTATTCACACCCAACAACGATGGTAAAAATGATTGTTTTCGGGTCTACGGCATCGCATCAGAATGTGAAGAAGCAGAATTAAGAATTTTCAATCGATACGGTGAACGGATATTTTTCACAGAAAATCTCAATGAATGCTGGAATGGAAGGGTCAATAACGATGGGCCATTTTTACCCGATGGCACCTATTTTTATCAACTCAACATCATCAAAAGTCCGTTTATCAAGAGTCCACAACTCATAAACGGTAGCATCAATCTCATCCGATAGCCCGGCATTAAGCCAAACTCTCGGCCTCGGATTCTGGTGAAATCTTCTTAACCAAACCCTGCAAAACCTTCCCCGGTCCAATCTCGGTAAATTTCGCCGCGCCATCGCCCACCATCGCTTGAACACTTTGTGTCCAACGAACGGGTGCAGTCAATTGAAACACCAAGTTCTTTTTGATTTCATCCTTATCCATTACCGCACTCGCAGTAACATTCTGATAAATGGCACACATCGGCGTAACAATTTCAGTGGCTTCAATGGCCTTTGCCAATTTCTCACGAGCAGGTTCCATCAATGGACTGTGAAATGCACCTCCCACCGGCAATATCAATGCGCGTTTCGCCCCAGCAGCCTTCATGCCCTCACACGCTTTTTCAACCGCTTCAAATGCACCCGAGATCACCAACTGACCCGGACAATTGTAATTGGCAGGAACCACCACACCCTCTGTCTCAGCACATACGGCTTCAACTTTTGCATCATCCAATGCCAAAACCGCCGCCATCGTACCATGAGCCAATTCGCAGGCTTCTTGCATCGCCAATGCACGCTGTTCAACCAATTTCAAACCATCTTCAAAACGCATCGCACCCGCAGCTACCAATGCACTGAACTCACCCAAACTGTGTCCAGCAACCATATCCGGCTTAAACTCTGATCCCAATACAACCGCGCGAATCACACTGTGTAAAAAAATCGCTGGCTGAGTAACACTGGTTTGCCTCAAATCTTCGTCGGTGCCATGAAACATCAAATCAGTAATCCTAAATCCCAATATTTCGTTGGCCTGCTCAAACAGGGCTTTCGCTTGTTCATTGCTGTCATACAGGTCTTTACCCATACCCACAAATTGACTTCCCTGTCCAGGGAATACATAGGCGTGCTTGCTCATAGAGCACAAAAATAAACCTAAAATCCAACAAATGAGAAAATCACCCGCCGCCCAATAACAATTTGGCACCCCGCCAATATTTCCACAAAAGGAAAATCAAAGCCAATAAAATCAATTCCGAAACAAAAACCACCGGATAGAAAACATCCAATTGTCGAGTACCAACAAAATCTTTCACCAACAACAAAGGCAGTACATGCCACAAATAAATCCCCATCGATTGCCTACCCATCCATTCAAAAACCTGCGATTTTGGCAATGTATCCGCCGCCATCCATCGAAACAAACCCACAATAAAAAACACATTGCCAAAAACCCATATCAAATCAGTCATCGAAGGAGAAACTCCCTCATGGAAATAAAACAAGGCAAAATACAGCGCAAACAGCCCCAATCCCGATATCGCAAAAATTCCCGTTGGCGTTGGAATGCGTTCATTGCGCGCCCAAACTCCCAACACAAAAAATAAAAAATAGTGTGGCCGCAAAACATGCAAAACAAATCCGCTCAACTCAACACCCAACCACCCCGTCAACAAATCCATTTGGTTTGCCTTCAAATAAAAAAAGGTCCACGCAATCAATAATCCAATGGCAAATACCCATTCACGGCGAATTGAAAAATGAGAAATACACCAAACCATCAAACCCCAAAAAATATAGGCAGGCACAAACCACAAATGATAATAAGGATTCAACAAATAGGCAATCCAACCCTTCCATTCAGGCCTCGAATGCCCAAAAGCGCCCAAATAAATCGCATAGGCCAACATCGCAAGGCACCAAGGCAACAAAACCCGACCCCAATATTTGCCCAAAAACTCACCCAAACGCAGTGTTTTACTCTTTTCAAACGAAAACAAAAATCCCGCAACCGCAATAAAAATGGGCATGTGGAACCCATAAATCACATATCTTCCAATGTGTTGATCCAACCGTCCCTGCAAAACATGGCCCAAAATCACCATCACAATCAAGAACCCCTTGATCCCGTCGATGTTCCTGTTCCGCGTTTCCATCATTGCATCAAATCCACTCCCCTAACTCCAACCAACGAAGTTCTTTTGTATCCAAATCACTGGCAATTTGTTGCAAAGTTGCACTCACAGCAGTTATGCGTTCAAAATCAGTAGTTAAACCAGACATTTCCAATTCCAACGCCTTTTTCTGATTCTCTAATTGCTCTATTTCCTTGCCCAATTGCTCGTATTCAAACTTTTCCTTGAAAGTCAGCTTCCTCTTTTCCTCGGTTTTCAAATTGGCCGATACCGTTGCAGCAGCCGATTTTCCTGAGGTCTCCTCACCATGAACTGTCCCCGATTTAATCCCAGTAGGCGCCGCTTTGCCTTTTGAGTTACCACCCTTGGCGATGGCTGCCTGCTCTGCATCATTGTAATCTTTCCAAGTCCGATATTCTGTGTAATTACCCGGATAATCACGCACCTTGCCCTCCCCCTCAAACACAAACACGTGATCGACCAATTTGTCCATGAAATATCGATCGTGGGTTACCACCAAAACACAGCCCGAATAATCCATCAAAAACGCCTCCAATGTGGCCAATGTAACAATGTCCAAATCGTTTGTGGGCTCATCCAAAATCAAAAAATTTGGATTCTGTATCAACACCGTCATCAAAAACAATCGACGCCTTTCACCACCGCTCAATCGCGATACTGGATTATATTGGGTTTCATTGGTAAATCCAAAACGAAGCAAAAACTGCGATGCAGATAGTTTTGTGCCATCGGCCAGTGGCAAATATTCAGCGATGTCTTTCACCACATCAATCACCCTCTTATCGCCCGCAACTGGAATTCCCTGCTGCGAAAAATAGCCAAACACCAAGGTCTCGCCAGAAACTATTTTCCCTTGATCGGCCTTTTCCAAGCCCATGATCATATTCAACAAAGTACTTTTTCCAACGCCGTTAGGACCAACAATCCCTATTTTCTCTCCGCGCTTAAACGTATAACTGAATTCTCCCAGTATTTTTTGACTACCATATGCCTTCTCGATGTTGTGAAGTTCCAAAATCTTCGAGCCCAATCGCTCCATCTTCACGCCAAATTCAGCCTTTTGTTGAATGTATGGACCCTTCACCTTCTCAGCCAAATCATCAAACGCGTCTACCCTGCTCTTGCTTTTGGTGGTCCTCGCCTTGGGCATGCGCCTCACCCACTCCAATTCTCGCCTAAATGTATTGCGATTCTTTTCTCTCTCACTGGCCTCCACCTCTTCACGCATGGCCTTCTTCTCAACAAAGTACTCATAATTCCCCTGATAAGTATAAAGGACACCCCGGTCTAACTCCAAAATCCGATTACATACCCGATCCAAAAAATAACGATCGTGTGTAACCAACAACAACGTCAAATTCTTATCACTCAAATACTCCTCCAGCCACTCAATCATATCCAAATCCAAATGGTTGGTGGGCTCATCCAAAATCAACAAATCAGGCACATCAATCAGCACCCTTGCCAATGCCACCCGCTTCCGCTGTCCACCACTCAAAACCCCCACCGGCTTGGCCATATCCGTTTCATAAATATTTAACTTGCCCAAAACCTGCTTCGCCCTGGCCTCATAATCCCAACTCTCCGTCATCGTCATCTCAGAAGTAGCCAAGTCCAATCGCTTCTCATTCTCCTCCGACGCCAACTCCGAGTATGCCATCAACGCAGCCTCATATTCCTTCAACGCCATGATCGAAGGGGTGGTTCCCACAAACAAATTGTCTAAAACAGAAATATTCTCATTCAACGCCGGATCCTGTGGCAAATACTCCCAATGAATCTCTTTTCTGATGCTCAAATTACCCGCATCTGGCTTGTCTAAACCCGCTAAAATATTCATCAAACTGCTCTTGCCACTACCGTTCCCAGCAATCAACGCCACTTTGTCGCCCTTGCTCAATCCAAATGTAATTTGGTCAAACAATACCTTTTCATTCCAACTTTTACTGAGTCCTTCTACCGATAAATAATTCATATAGCTTGAGATAACACAACCCAAAATGAGCGTATTAACCCTACAAAAATAGGCCTAAATAAAGGCGCAACCCGTTAAATCTTTAGCAATTTCACACAGCCA